>JBEANZ010000300.1:0-4363 GCA_041165185.1 Verrucomicrobiota bacterium
CATCGGTGATGACCTCGCGCGCGGCGGCGGTGGCGGGCGCGCCGTCGAGGGAGACGCGGGCGTTGGCGAGCGCGGAGCCGGTGGCGGCATTAAAGACGCGGCCCTCGATCACGCCGGTGGCGGCGGGCTGGGCGTGGAGCGACGGAGGGAGGCAGACGAGTGCGGCGGCGACGCACACAAGCACACGGGCGAGGAACGGGGTGGACATGGGGAAACGGGGTTGCGCGGGACGTTGGGCGGCTCGGCGAAAAACAGACAGCGCAAAAACTGGCGGGGGCGGCATCGCGTGGGCGCCCACGAGCACGCTGGCGGTGACACCCACCACGCCGCATCGGGCTTCGGAACGTCGAAACCTGCAACTTCGGAACCAAAGCTCACCAGGGAGAATCAGAAATCGCAGCTCACGCTGCTGCTGATCGACCAGTCGAAGTAACGCACGCTGCGCGGATTTTCGCGGTCGCCTTGGAAGGTGATGCGCGGGTCGTTGCCTAGATTTTTCGCGACGACGGCGTAGGAGAAGCGGCTTTGCTTCGGTTTGTAGCGGGCGGAGACGTCGATCGTTTTCCGCGCCTGCTCGTAGACGTCGAGCGTGGGGCGCGCGCCGATGGTGGAGAGGAAGGTGTCGCGGTAGTTGTAGTAGGCGCGCAGGTCGAGGCCGGCGCGGGACCAGGAGAGGTTGAAGTTGCCGTTGCGCGGTGCGGTGCCGGTGAACGTGAGGTTCGCGCCGGGCCGCGTGGAGTAGTCGCCCTTCGACGTGATCCACGTGAAGTTGCTGCCGAGCGTGAGGCTCGAGAGCAGGCCGGGGAGAATCGTGAGGCGCTGCTGCCACTCGAGTTCGAGGCCCTCCACTTTTCCGCCGCGGCCCATCGCGCGATTCGTGAGCGCGTAGCCGTCGTAGACGCCGCCGGTGATCGTGCCGGCGCTGGCGTAGACGAAGCCGTCGATGTCCTTCTTGAACGCGCCGGCGGAGAGCACGCCGATGGGTTTCAGGTAATACTCGAGGCTCACGTCAAAGTTGGTGGACTCCGTGACCGCGAGGTTGGGGTTGCCCTCGGTGATGGTGCGCGCGGTGTCGTTGATGTTGGACGCGGGCAGGAGGTCCGATCCGGCGGGGCGCGCGATGGTGCGGTAGATGGCGGCGCGCGCGAGCAAGCGCGGCGTGAACGCGAAGTTGAAGTGGAGGCCGGGCAGCAGCTGCGTGTCGCGCAGCGTCGTGGTCGGGCGCTGGACGCCGGTGATGGTCGTGGTGCTCTGGTTGATCCGGTAGGCCTTGCCGGAGTAGTCGGTGGTCTCGAGGCGCGCGCCGGTGAGCACGCCGAGTTTCCCAAAAGTGAACGAGCCCATCGCGTAGGCGGCGCCGATTTTTTCGACGAGGCTCTGCGTGTTGTTCAAGATTAGCAGATCGGAGGCGAGGGCCTGGCGCGTGAAGAGCTGCGGCTGCTTGTAGAACGCGTCGATAAACGCATCGAGGTTCACGTTGACGTTGGGCACGAGGAGCTGGCCGCGCGGGGCTTCGTTGAGGAAACGGGAGTTGTTGTAGGGCTCCATAAACGCGCCCGCGTTGAGCGGATTCGGGCCGGTGTAGTTCCAACTGCCGATGCCGCCCGCGGATGACGACCACCAACGCGCGCTGTAGGTGGCGCCGGTCTTGAAGTAGGACTTCGTCGCGATGCTCGGGAGCGCGCGGCGGGCGTTGAGCTGGAGCGAGATTCCGTCGTCGCTCGTGGGAAACTGGGAGCGCTGCACGATATTGTGCTCGTAGATGGCGGGGTTGTTGAAGTTCACGCCGCTCGTGCCGCGAAACGCGGGGAAGTCGCGCACGCTGCGGTCGACGGCGAAATTCGTCACGGGGCTGCGCACGGCGGGGTAGAATGTTTCCTCGTAGTGGTTGGTCGCGCGGATGTAGGAGGCGCGGTAGTCGATGGCCCAGAGATCGAAATCGTGGCGCGCGCCGAGGCCGATCTGGCGCGTGACGCTCACGGGCGTGCGGAAGCGGCGGTCCAGGCCGAGCCGCGCGCCGGCGATGGTGAACGCGTCGGGCGTCTGAAACGTGCGCGTGCCGCCGGAAAAAATCACGCGGCGATCCTCGAGGGAGCGCGAGTCGTTGGAGTAGAGAGCGGAGAGCGAGACGATGGTGGACTTCGTGAGCTTGTATTCGGCGCTGCCGGTGAGCTTGAACTTCCACGAGTCGTCCTCGACGCGGTCGAGGAGGGTGAGGTTGCTGATCGTGAAACGCTCCAGCGCATCGACGCCGTAGCTGAACGTCGCCTCGTGGTAGCCGCGGTCGGTGCGATAGTGGTTCGCGGAAATGAAAATGCCGAGACGGCCGTCGAGAAAGGTGCGGCCGTAGTCGACGTTGCCCTGTTTGTCCCAGTTCTGCTGCTGCTCGTTGTAGGTCAGGCCGAGCGTGACGCGGAAGAGCGGCCCCGAGAGATCGAAGGCGCGGCGCGAGACGAGGTTGATGGCGCCGCCGATGGCGTCACCGGGAAGATCGGGCGTGACGGACTTGAAGAGCTCGACGCGCTGGAGACTCTCGGCGGGAAACGCGCTGACGGTGTCGGAGCGGTCGGCGTTGGTGTTGCCGGCGCGGACGCCGTCGAACGTGAGCGAGTTGTATTGCGCCTGCACGCCGCGGAGCACGGCGCGCGCGGGCTGGTGCGTGGAAATCTCGAGATAGACGCCGGGCAAAGTCTGCAACGCCTCGCCGACCTCGCCGGCGCGCGCGGTGGCGAGCGCATCCTGCGAGACGACCTTGCGAATGCTGTCGCTGAAACGCTGGAGATTGAGCGCCTGCGCCTGGCCCTCGGCCTGCGCGGAGACAGTCACGGTGTCGAGCTGCACGACGGACGATCCGAGTTGGACGTCGAGCGCGACGCTGGCGCCGGCGGCGAGCGTGACGGGCACGGATTTTTCCTCGAAACCGGCCGAGGTGACGACGAGCCGGTAGTTACCCGGCGCGAGGCCGCCGAGGGCGAAGGCCCCGTCGGCGGCGGTGAGCGTCGAGCGGTTCGCGTCAGCGAGAACGACGGAGGCGCTCTCGACCAAGTGACCGGTGGCGGCGTTGCGAACGGTGCCGCGAATCGTGGCGGTGGTGGACTGCGCGAGGACGGCGGGCGCGAGGATCCACGCGAGCGCCGCGCACAGCACGCTGCGCCACGGACGGGAGACGACGGAGTGCGAATGGAATTTCATGGCGAGAGGTGGACGAGGGCTGGAGCTGGGAAAGGGGTGGGCGAGCAATCGTATGGTCGCGAGCGGCGCGGCGCCGGCGCGGACCGCGGCGTTGCAAAATCCACGGCGCCGCTGGCGAACCAGACGGGCGGCACGTTGCACGGTCGCCGCGTCGAACGCCAGCCGCGTCGCACTGCGCCTCGCGCTCGCGGCAAAACCCACGGCGCCCGCATTTCTCGGGTTGCGGTGCCCGCCGCCCCGGGTCCATCCGTTGCCGCCGTGGCTCACGCACTTCTCCGCCCCGGCCCCGTCGCCCCCGCGCTCCGCCTCGCACTCGTGATCGCCGTCGCGACGGTCGCCGCGCCCCGCGCCCCGATGGCCGCCGCCGTCGCGGCCACCGAACGCCCGGCCTCGCACGCGCATCTGTTGCCGACGTGGCGCGCGCTTGGGTTTGACGCCGCCACGCCCGTGGAGACGTGGCGGCGCGAGTGCGCCCGGCGCTTCGGTCCCGCCGCCACCGCGCCCCTCGCGACCGCGCTGCACCGCGCCGCGCAGGTCCTCCCGCTCCTCGCCGCCTCGTCGTGTTTTCCCGGCGGTGCCGCACCCGCCGATCATTCGCGCGCTGAGTGCCAGAGCCTCGGCCCGTCGCTCGACGCCTACGCGAAAAACACCGGCCCCGATCCCGCGCGCTACGAGAATTTCGCCGAAGCCTCGCGCCGCATCCTCGCCGGCGGCGCGACCGCGAAACGCACCCCCGATCTGGTCGCGCTCGAACTCGACGCCCTCGCCGACGCGATCCTCGCCGACACGCGCGCCGCCGAGCGGGCGTTTGCCCAGCCCGCCTCCTCCGCCGGTCCGGCCCCGGCGAAAAACCCCGCCGCCGCGTCGCGCCCCGCCGCCGATTTCGCCGCCACGATCACCGACCTGAAAATCCTCGCGCAACTCGCCCGCTTCCACGCCCGCCGCTCGATCGCCGCGGTGCATTACAATCTTTTCAAGCGCGGCCTCCGCCTCGCCGAGCTGCTCGCGGCCACCTACCAGTCGCGCGAGGTCACCGCCGCCTGGCGCGAACTCGTCGCCCTCGCCCGCACGCGCCCCGACACCACCCCCGACGCCACCCGCCACTGGGCCGACGAACTCGTGAAGCTCGAATACGATTTGAAGGACCTCGAAGCCCAATGCTGCCCGCCCG
>JBEANZ010000301.1:0-3367 GCA_041165185.1 Verrucomicrobiota bacterium
ACGAAATCATCCGCAGCCCCGCGGGCCTCGTCGGCGCCATCGCGATCATCGCGTGGAAAGCCTATCACGTGCAGGGCGTCGCGCTCGTGTTGGTCATGCTCGGCGTCGTCCCGCTCTCCGTCCTCCCCATCCGCTACATCGGCAAAAAGCTGATCAAGCGCGCCGGGCAAATTCAGGCGGAGCTCGGCGGCGTAACGAATATCTTCAGCGAGAATCTCAGCGCTACCAGGGAAGTCCGCGCGTTCGGCCTCGAGGAGCGCGAGGTCGCCCGCTTTGGCCGCGCCTCGCAGACGCTCATCCGCGCCCAGCTCAAGTTCGTCAAATACGAGAAGGCCCTCACGCCGCTCATCGAAATCGTCTCCGCCGTCGGCATCGCGTTTACGCTCCTCTACGCCTATCGCGTCCACCTCGATCAGAAGACGTTCATCGTCCTCATCACCGCGCTCTACGCGAGCTACGAGCCCATCAAGAAACTCGGCAGCCTGAACAACGAACTGAAACGCGGCCTCGGCGCCCTCGAACGCCTCGAAGCCGTCCTCCAAGCCCCCGTCTCCATCGTCGATGCCCCCAACGCCCGCCCGCTCGCGCGCGCCACCGGCGAACTCGCGTTCGAGGGCGTGCGCTTCGCCTACCAAACCGGCGAACTCGTCCTCGACGACGTCACCGTCCGCCTGCCCGCCGGCACCGTGTGCGCGCTCGTCGGCCCGAGCGGCGCCGGCAAATCCACCTTCGCCAACCTCGTCCCGCGCTTCTTCGATCCCGTCGCCGGTCGCGTCACGCTCGACGGCCACGACCTCCGCGCCCTCCGCCTCGCCGATCTCCGTCGCAACATCGCCGTCGTCTCGCAGGACCCCGTGCTCTTCAACGACACGATTTTCCACAACCTCCACCTCGCGCGCCCCGACGCCACGCGCCCCGAGATCGAGGCCGCCGCCCGCGCCGCGTTCGCGCACGATTTCATTCTGAAGCTCGAGGGCGGACTCGGCTACGACACCGTCGTCGGCGAGCGCGGCGGCCGTCTCTCTGGCGGCCAAAAGCAACGCATCGCCCTCGCCCGTGCCTTCCTCCGCAACGCCCCGCTCCTCATCCTCGACGAGGCGACGAGCGCCCTCGACAGCGACAGCGAAGCCGCGATTCAGACCGCGCTCAAACACCTCGTCGTGGGCAAAACGGTCCTGATCATCGCGCACCGTTTCTCGACGATCCGCGACGCCACGAAAATCCTCGTCTTCGATCGCGGCCGCATCGTCGCCACCGGCACGCACCCCGAACTCCTCGCCGCCAACCCGCTCTACCGCTCCCTCTACGAGCGCCAACAAGGCGGCGCGTAGGCTTCGGCTCTTGCTCCGTTTTTTTGACGCGGAATTTTTGCCGCGGATTTCGCGGATGAGCGCGGATACCAGAAGGAGCTATCCGCGTTCATCCGTGTAATCCGTCGAAACCTTCTTTTCAGTTTTCGCCCCGATGCCCGATCGCCTCGCCGCCGCTGCGCCCCACGTCCTCCTCGTCCGCCGCCGCTATCTCGGCGACATCGTGCTGCTCGGCAGTGTGCTCCGAAATCTCCGCCTGCACTGGCCCTCCGCGCGCATCACCGTCCTGACCGAGCCCGCCTACGCCGCCATCCTCGCGCTCAATCCCGATGTCACCACCGCGCTCACGTTCCCGCGCACCCTCGGCGCGTGGCCCTCGTTTCTCCGCACTCTCCGCCGCGCGCGCCTCACGCACGTCCTCGACTTCGACAACACGGAAAAAACCGCGCTGCTCACCCGCTTCACCGGCGCCGCCGCGCGCGTCGCCTTCGACCGCGAGCTGATCCCGTTTCGCTATTCGCGCTGCTACACGCACACGGCGCAGGTCGCGAACGCGTTCTACGATGCGCACCACATCACCGACACCTACCTCGAACTCCTCCGCCCGCTCGGCGTCCCCATCGCCAACCGCGAAGTTCGCCTCGTCCCCCACCCCACCGATCTCGCCACTATCGCTCCGCTTCTCGGCGGCCTCTCTGCGAAATCGAAAATCCAAAATCGAAAATCGCGAATCCTGCTACACCCCGGCAGCCGCAGCGCGTTTCGCGTCTGGCCCGCCGAGCGATTCGCCGCCGTGTGCGACCGCGTGCAGGACGAACTCGACGCCCAGGTCTTCCTCGTCGCGGGCCCCGCCGAACAAAAACTCGTCCAACAAATCCGCGCCGCCGCGCAGACGCACCTCGTCGCGCTGGACCGCGCGTTCAGCGTCGGCGAATTCGCCGCGCTCGCCGCGCAATTCGACGCGTTTCTCTGTCACGACAGCGGCCCGATGCACATCGCCGCCGCCGTCGGCACGCCCGTCGTCGCGCTCTTCGGCTCGCAGAACGCCACCATCTGGCGCCCGCTCGGCCCGCGCCACACCGTCCTCCAAACCGCGCTCCCCTGCGCGTGCTTCCCCGCCGACGCCACGCCCGGCCCCTGCGTGAAAGGCGACTCCTACCGCAGTTACTGCGTGCGCCAGCTCGACGTCGACCAAGTCTTCCGCGCCCTCAAGACCACTCTCCGTCGCCCCGCCTAATTACGCCCGCGCTTCGCCGATTAGGCGAAGCCCGCACACCTCCGCTTCACCCCTGCGGCTCAGAAAAATTAGCGAAGATGAGCGGTTCCTCTCCGCCCGGGCTCTCCTGCGTTTCTGTCCTTTCAGATCCGTCGCCGAAAAATTCCGCCGCCCGCCCTCACATCCGAAACGCGATAATCGTCCCCGCCACGCCCACGATTTCCGCAAACCGCCCCGCCTTCGTCTCCTCGAAAATCGCGCGCGTCACGCCATCCGCGCGGCTCCCGAAATCGTGAAAAGCGATCACGCCCCCGCGCTTCACGAACGGCGCCCACGCCGCGATGTCCGCCTTGCACGCCTCGTAGGAATGGTCGCCGTCGATGAACACAAAATCGATCGCGCCCCTCAATTTCTCCAACTGCTTCGCCGCCGCCAGCGAGTCGCTCACGACCGGCTCCGCGCGCTCCGCGAAGCCGAGGTCGGCGAAATTCCGCCGGAAAATTTCGAGCGTGCTCGCCTGCCCCATCGACTGAAAATGCCGCGCATACCACGCCGCATCCTCGCCGCACGTGGACAGCCCCTTGAAATTATCCACGGCGAAAATCTTCGCCCCCGCGCCCTTGAGCCCGCCCGCGATGAAGCACGTCGACGCCCCCATCCACGAACCGACCTCAATCACCTGCGCATCGGCGGGCAGATCGCTCGCGAGTTGAAACAGATAACCGCGCTCGGCGAAGCTGCCCATGTCGTCCGTCTTGAAATGCCGGGCGATGCGGAGGAACTCATCCCACTTCAGATCGCCGCGCCGCCTGCGTGCGCCGCGCAGAAAGCGGCCGCATTT
>JBEANZ010000302.1:0-5998 GCA_041165185.1 Verrucomicrobiota bacterium
AAGAACCTGTTCGGATATCGGAAAACGCGCTATCGTGGCCTGGTGAAGAACGCGCACCAACTCCACGCGCTCTTCGGCCTGGCCAACGTGGTGATCGCCGCCCGCCGGACCGCCACGTAACTCCGCCGACGGACGCCCCGGGCGCGGCGGGGCCACCACCGCAGCGGCGCCCCGCGCCACGAACCCTTTTTCTCTCGCTCAAAATACCGTTGCCCACTTTTTCCACCCCCCGAAACCACCCACTTGGCTTTGTTCAGCGTTTCCCTAGGTTCGGCCGCCCACAGGCGCAAACCTGATTTCGTTTCCTCTCGGGTTGGAACGCCCCTCAATCGCCCGCCACACCGCCTCGCCCGTTGCCGGTGAGGCGAGTGCGACTTGCCCGCCGGGCGCGCCGAAGTTCGCCACGGCATCGCGAATCGCTTCGCGCACGGAGAACGCCAGCATCAGCGGCGGCTCGCCCACGGCCTTGCTGCCGTGCACGGCTTTGTCGTTCGCGGCGTCGGGAAGCAGCGTCACGTTGAACTCCAGCGGCGCATCGCCCATCGCGGGGATTTGGTAGGTGCTCGCGCTGTGCGTGAGCAGCCGGCCGGCGGCATCCCATTTCAATTCCTCGCTCGTGAGCCAGCCCATGCCTTGCACGAAGCCGCCCTCGATTTGCCCGCGGTCGATGCCGGGATTCAGCGAGTCGCCGACGTCGTGCACGATGTCCACACGCCGCACGCGGCTCATGCCGGTGTAGCCGTCGACTTCGACCTCCGCCACCGCCGCACCGCACGCGTAGTAGGCGAACGGCCGGCCCGACACCGTCTCCCAGTTCCAGTGGAGGCCCGGCGTCGAATAATAGCCCGTCGCCGAGAGGCTCACGCGCGCGGCGTAGGCGGTCGCGACCACTTTCGCGAATGGCACACGCGCCGCCGGATCGTTTTTGGAAAACGCGAAGCCGTCGGCAAACACGATGTCGTCGTCGGTTGTATGGCGGGGTCTCCCGACCCCGCCGTTCACACCGCCGTTGTTCGCGGCTCCGGCGTGTGCGGCGTCGGCGGGGTCCGGAGACCCCGCCCTACAACCGAGCAGCTTCGCCGCCACCGGCACCAGGCGCTCGCGCAACGTCGCGCACGCGTTGCGCACCGCCGCGCCGTTCAAGTCCGCGCCCGCGCTCGCGGCGGTCGCGGACGTGTTCGGCACCTTGTCCGTGCTCGTCGGCATCATGCGAATCACGCTCGCAGGCAGCCCAAGCTCACGCATCGCGACGCCCAGGATTTTCGTGTGCAACCCCTGCCCCATCTCCGTGCCGCCGTGGTTCACCTGCACCGTGCCGTCCTGGTAAACATGCACGAGCGCGCCGCCTTGGTTGTAATGCGTGAGCGTGAACGAAATCCCAAACTTCACCGGCGTCACCGCGAGCCCCCGCTTCACGCGCGCGTGCTCCGGCGCGCGATTCCACGCCGCGATTTCCGCGCGACGCTCCGCGAATTTCGCCTGCACAATCACCATCCGCCAAATCTTCCCGATGCGGTTGTCGCCGATGTCAGCGCCGTAGTGGGTCGTGTTGGTTTCGCCGGTGCCGCGATAGAGATTCCGCTCGCGCACCACCTCCGGCGGCAGCCCGCACGCCCGCGCCACGCGGTCCACGATCTCCTCGATGACGAACATCCCCTGCGGCCCGCCGAAGCCGCGAAACGCGGTGTTCGAGGCGACGTTCGTCTTCGCAATCCTTCCCGTGAAGCGCACCGCCGGCAGGTAGTATGCGTTATCGAGGTGAAACAGCGCGCGGTCGACGATCGGCTGCGAGAGATCGAGCGACCAGCCGCCGTCCGAAACCAAGTCCGCCGTCACCGCGCGAATCACGCCGTCCTCCGCAAACCCCACCTCGAATGTCGCGAAAAACGGATGCCGCTTCCCCGTGAGCGTCATGTCGAGGTCGCGGTCGAACTGCACGCGCACCGGCCGCCCGGTCTTCATCGCCGCGAGCGCGACGAGCGCGGCCGGCGTGTTGCCCTGCGTTTCCTTGCCGCCGAAACCGCCGCCCATGCGCGGCGCCTGCACGACGATCTTGTGACGCGGCAACGCGAGCACTTCCCCGATGATCGCCTGAATCTCCGACGGATGCTGCGTGCTCGAGGCGATGAACACATCGCCATCGTCGCCCGGCTCCGCCCACGCCGCCTGCGTCTCGAGATAAAAATGTTCCTGCCCGCCCAACTCGATTTCGCCCGCGAGCCGCCGCGGCGCGCTCGCCATCGCCGCCGCGCAATCGCCGCGCGTCATCACGCGCGGCGGATTGTGAAAACTCTCCCGCGCCAGCGCCGCGCGAATCCCAACCACCGCCGGCAACACCTCATACTCCACCCGCACGAGCGCCGCCGCCGCGCGACACGCCGCGAGCGTCTCGCCGACGACGAGCGCAACGATGTGCCCGTGGTAGAGCACCTCGTCCGCCGCGAACAGCGGCTCGTCGTGCCGCGCGACGCCGACGTTGTTTTCACCCGGCACGTCCTCCGCCAGCAGCACCGCCGCGATGCCGGGCATCGCCCGCGCGGCGCTCGCATCACGCCGCAAAATCTTCGCCCGCGCGTGCGGCGCCATCACCGGCCACACCTCGAGCATCGGCCGTTTCTGCGCAGTGTCGTCCACGTAGCGCGCGCCCCCCGTCACATGCCCGATCGCGCTCTCGTGACGGAGGTCACGGGACGAGTCGTGGCTGAGGCGTCCCGCCTCAGATTCCGCCGCCCACTTCCCCGCGCCCGCAAATCCCCCCCGCACAAAACTCCCCGCCTCCCCTCCCCTCGCGTCCGCTCCGCCTCCCGCGCCCACCGGCGAGCCCGCGACAAATTTCTCCCACAACGCCCCCACCACCCCGCGCCGATACGCCGCACTCCCGCGCACATCGTCAATCGGCGTGAATTCCCCGCGCAAAATCTCCGCCACCGCCTCGACGGTCGCCGCCTCGCCCAGCTCTTTCCCAACGAGCGCCAACTCCGCCCGCTTCGCGCGCAACGGCATCGCCGCCACGCCGCCAAACGCGATCCGCGCGTGCCGCACGACGCCGCTCGCATCCACGTCCACGCAAAACGCCCCTGCCACGATGCTGATGTCCAGCTCCCGCCGGTGGGAAACTTTCTGGAAATCCACGAAGCGCACGAGGCCATCGCCCCTTCCCAGGGCGCGCACGCGTCCCGCGTGCAGTTCGCGGCGTCCCGCCGCGGACTCGGAAGCGTCCGGCGGGACGCCGTCCGCGGCACGCGGGACGCGTGCGCTCCCCGGAACCACGGATTCATCGGAGAATCGCGGCAACACGATCTCCTTCATCACCTCGTCCGGCCGCAACTGCGTCTGCCGGTAGCCCGTGAAAAAATCCGCGAGCGCCACCGTGCGTTCACCGAGGGTCGAGGCGAGCACGACGCTCGCGTCGAGCGTGAGCAGCACGGGCGCGCTGTCGCCGATCGGCGACGCCGTGACGAGGTTGCCGCCGAGCGTCGCCCGATTCCGGATCTGCCGCGCCGCAAACACCGCGAGCATCTTCGCCACCGAGGGAAACTCCCCCGCGAGCGCCTCCTCGATGGCCGTGAGTGTCGCCGCCGCGCCGATCCGCCATTCGCCCGCCGTCGCCCTGATGCGCGTGAGTTCCGCCACCCCTTCGACCGAGATCAGCGCCGGGAATTTCCGAAATTTCTTGTTCAACTCCACGCCGATCTCCGTCGCGCCCGCGACGAGTTTTGCCTGCGGATGCCGGCTGCGCAGCGCGTGAAGTTCCGCGAGCGAGGTTGGGCGGAAAAATTGTTCGCCGCCGCCCGCGTAGCTGAGCGCGCTCGGTGGCGCGACTTCCCGGGTAAGCCGCGCCGCGAAGGGATCGCCGCCCGTCGTCGCACTCTCGCCATATTCGCCACACGCGCCGCCCGCGCGCGCCTTCAACGCCGCGATCATCGCCTCGCGAATCGGCCGGTAGCCGGTGCAACGACACAGATTCCCGCAGAGCTGATCGTTGATCGCGCACGGTTCTTTGATCCCCCGATAATAACCCTCGAACATCGAGACCACGAACCCCGGCGTGCAGTAGCCGCACTGCGAGCCACCGTGCTCCACCATCGCGCTCTGCACTGGGTGTAGTCCGTGGTCTCTGGTCCCTAGTCTCTGGTCCTTGGTCTCGGGTCGCTGGTCCTTGCTCTCCCCTTCCGCGATTCCCTCGACGGTCACGACTTCGCGTCCCGCGAACATCGGCAGCAGCGCGATGCACGAATTGATCGCGCGGTAGGTCGGCCGGCCGTGCGCGTCGCGCTCGACGATCGCGACCGAGCACGCGCCGCAATCGCCCTCGGCGCAGCCGCACTTGCTACCCGTGCGCCCGCTCGCGCGCAGCCAGTCGAGCAGGGTCGTGGTCGCGGGGAGATTTTCCACGCGGACGGACTCGCCGTTGAGGAGCCACTCGAAACTCGCGGAGCCGTTTTCCATCCGCAGAACGGAACACCAACACCGGCCCCGCGCAAGGGAGGAGGCCGCCGACGTTCGACCGTAGAGCAGAGATTTTCCAACCCCAGGTTCTCCGAGCCCACGAGCTGGAGAGCCGTGTCACCGCAACCGTAGATGGCCGCAACGCAGGTCTCTCCCGTCCGTGCCGCCCTGTCGCGCTCGCCGCCCGCCTCCCGCCGCGCCGCGAGTGTCAACCCGACGGTCGCGCGGCAATCTGAGCTGCGAGTCGTAGGATTTGGCCTCAGTCGTCGGGCATGGGCAGCGGAGAATTTTCAGGCAGCACGACGCCTGCCCGACCCGTGGCGGTTGTTCGCGGAGGGTGGACAGAGCTCAGCCTCGCGCGTTGCCGTGAGCGTGGATTGCGCTCGCCGTCGGCGAACCGGTGCACCTTTTTCGCTGGATTCCCTTCCTTCCCGACCCAGTTCCGGCTCGTCGATGCGGCGGGCTGTTCTCATTTGGCTCGCTCGTCGCTGGCCTGCTGCTCAACGCGCCGGGCGCAGCTTTCGCCGCCGAGCCCGTTCCGGCGGCGCCACGGCCAACAGCACCAGGCGAGAACGCCCATCCGCCGCCCAACCCCCGGCTCACCGGCATTCCGTTTACCACCACCTGGGACGCGGACGACTATGGCGGCTCCCCCGCCACGTTCCACATCGTCCAACATCCGCAGACGGGCTTCATCTACCTCGGCCACGGATTCGGACTAAGCGAATATGACGGTGCCACGTGGCGCAGCATCCCGTTTCGGGATGGCGGCTCGGTGTCCATCGTCGTGATCGATCGGCGGGGGACGGTTTGGCTGGGCGGCTCCAATGATATCGCGGCGCTTCGGCCGAATTCACGTGGTGAGTTGCAACCGGTCGCCGTGACCGAACGGCTGCCTGTCGCGGAACGGACGTTCGGCCGGCTCTATGTGGGCGCCGCCGGCCCCGACGGGGTCTATTTCGCCAGCCCGACGACTCTGGTGTTTTTCGGCGACGACGGCACGACCCGGAGCTGGCCGGCGGGCGCCACCAACTTCAACGGTCTTTGCTGGTTCGCCGGCGCGCTCCACGCCAGCAAGGGCGCGGCCGGCCTGATGCGGCTCGAGCGGGGGGCGTTCGTCTCCGTCGCGACCGCGCCGCGCAGTCCCAACCCGGCCCTCGCGGACACGCTGCGCCTGTTCGGGGCGCGGCCGGAATCAGGCAGAGCCGGCGCACTGCTCCTCACCAACGTCGGGCCGATGCAGTGGTCCGGTCCCGGTGCGCCGCTCACGCCGCTTTCGACTGCGGTGCTAGGCGAATTTGCCGACGAAAGCGCCATTGACGCCGCATTTTTGCCCGATGGCCGGATGGCGTTTTCGTTCCCGCGACGGGGCCTGCTTATTCTGGCGGCCGATGGGGCGGTCTCCGTGCGGCTCGACCCGGCGCAGGGATTTCCCAGCGGGCGGATCGAGCACCTCGCCCCCGACAATCAGGGCGGCCTCTGGCTCGCGCGTGCCAACGGCCTCGCGCGCTTGCAGGTCGATTCCCGTTACGCCACGCAGGGCACATTC
>JBEANZ010000303.1:0-2951 GCA_041165185.1 Verrucomicrobiota bacterium
GACCCTCGCGCTCACCTCACCCACCGCGAGCTACACCGGGATGTTTCCCGCGACCGTGCCGTTCGCCGCCACCGCCGCCGACAGCGACGGCATCGTCGTGCGCGTCGAGTTTTTCTCCGGCACGACGAAAGTCGGCGAGGCCACCGAGGCGCCCTTCGCCTTCAACTGGCTCCGCGTCCCCGCCGGCACCTACGCGCTCACCGCCGTCGCTATCGACAATTCCGGCGCGCGCACCACGTCCGCGCCCGTCACGATTACCGTCGCGCAAAATCCCAACCGACCCGCGACCATCGCCCTCGCCGGCCCCACCGCCGGCGCGAGCGGCCTCGGCACCAGCACGACACTCTCCGCGACGATCACCGATCCCGAGCGCGCGGCCACGCGCGTGACGTTCTACGGCCGCCGCACCGCGCCCGCCACGCCGGGCCCGGACTTCACCCTCGGCACGTTGCCCGACACGCAATACTACGCCGAAAACCTCAGCGGCCGCGGCGCGCTCTTCCACGCGCAGACGCAGTGGTATGCCGAAAACCGCGACACGCTGAACCTCGCCTTCGTTTCCCACATGGGCGACATCGTCGAGCACGGCGACCTCATCGGCACGCCCGCCGTGGACAATCTCGCCGAGTGGCAGCTCGCCGACGCCGCCATGCGCCGCCTCGAGGATCGCGCCGCGACGCTCCGCGCCTACGGCATCCCGTGGGGCGGCGCGCCCGGCAACCACGACCAGAGCCCGCAGGGCGACGCCGGCGGCACCACGCGTTTCTACAACCAGTTTTTCGGCGCGGATCGTTTCGCGGGCCGCCCTTATTTCGGTGGCCGCTACGGCACGGCTAACAACAATAACAACTACCAACTCTTCAGCGCGAGCGGCCTCGACTTCATCATCCTCCATCTCGAATACGACACGCGCGCCCTCTCATTCTACCAGCCCGTGCTCGAGTGGGCCGACGCCCTGCTCAAGGCCCACCCGCACCGCCGTGCCATCGTCACGAGCCACTGGGTCGTCAACACCGGCTTCCCCGCGACCTTCAGCGCGCAGGGTCAGGCGATCTACAATCACCTCCGCAACAACTCGAATCTCTTCCTCATGCTCTGCGGACACGTCGCCGGCGAAGGCCGCCGCACCGACGTCTTCGAGGGCCGCGCCGTCCATTCGGTGCTCCAAGATTACCAAGGCCGCACCAACGGCGGCGACGGCTGGCTCCGCACCTTCACGTTTTCCCCCGCGCGCAACGCCATCGTCGCCCGCACGTGGTCGCCTTCGCTCGGCCGTTTCGAGACCGATGCCGACAGCGATTTCGTTTTGCCCTACGATATGTCCGGCGCGATCACCGACTGGATTCAACTCGGCACCGTCGATCTTCCTGCCGGCGCCACGACCGCCACCCTCAACTGGACCGGCCTCGATCGCGGCGCCGACTTCGAATGGCGCGCCGAGGTGCAGGACGAGATCAACTCCGCCGTCTCCACTTCGCGCCGCTTTACCACCGCACCCGCCGTGCCGCCCGCCGTCGAACTCACCGCGCCCGCGGCCAACGCCCGCCTCGCCGCGCCCACCTCCGTGCGCCTCACCGCGAGCGTCACCTCCGCGTGCCCGATCGTGCGCGTGGAATTCTACGCCGGCAACACCAAGCTCGGCGAAACCCGCGCCGCGCCGCACGAGATCACGTGGGCCAATCCCGCGCCAGGTCCGCACGCGCTCTCCGCCGTCGCCGTGGACGACACCGGCGCGTTCACGCTCTCGCGCGTCGTGCCTGTCTCCGTCTTCAACGCCGCGGGCGCGCCGCCGCAGGTCGCGCTCACCTCTCCGCCCGCCGGGACAATCGCGCTACCCGGCGTGACGCTCGCGCTCACCGCGAACGCGACTGCGACTCCCACGCGCAACGCCACGATTCAGCTCGTCGAATTTTTCGACGGCACCGTGAAAATCGGCGAGAGCCGTGCCGCGCCGTTCACGGTCGCGTGGACGCCCCTCGTCGGCACGCACACGCTCACCGCCCGCGCGACCGACACCGACGGCCAGACCGCCACCTCCGCCCCGCTCGCGCTCACGGCCGGCGACGGCGATCCGGGCCGCGTGCTGAATTTTTCCGTGCTCAGCGGCGTCGGCCCCGGCAACGCCGCGCTCATCCTCGGCTTCGTCACCGGCGGCGCGGGCACCACCGGCAACAAGCCTCTGCTCGTGCGCGCGCTCGGCCCCGCGCTCACGCGCTTCGGCCTGCCCACCGCCGCGAGCGATCCCACCGCGTCGCTTTTCACGGGCACGACCGTCGCCGCCAGCAACGACAACTGGGCCGGCAACGCCGCCGTCATCTCCACTGGCGCGGCCGTCGGCGCCTTTCCGCTCACCGACCCCGCGAGCCGCGACGCCGCGTTCACCGCCACGCGCCCCAACGGCGCGCACACCATCGTCGTCAGCGGCGTCGGCGGCCCGATCCTCGCGGAGCTCTACGACGCCACACCCGGCGCGAGCTTCACGCCCACGACGCCGCGCCTCCTCAACACCTCCGCGCGCACGCTCGTCGCCGCGGGCAACGACACGCTGCTCGCCGGCCTCGTCGTCGGCGGGACGGCCGCGCGCACCTTCGTCCTCCGCGCCATCGGCCCCGGCCTCGCACCGTATGGCATCACCAACGCCCTCGCCGATCCGCGCCTCGAAATTTTCCGCGCCGGCTCCGCGACGCCGCTCGCGTCGAACGACAACTGGTCCGGCGATCCCGCGCTCGTGATCGCCTCGATCAACGCCGGCGCGTTTCCCCTCGACCCCGCGAGCCGCGACGCCGCGCTGCTCCTCACCCTCGCCCCCGGCATCTACACCCTCCGTCTCACCGCCCCCGCCGGCACGAGCGGCGTGGCGCTGATGGACATTTACGAGGTGCCGTAGGAGTCGTGGACGAGGCGTCCCGCCTCGTGCTTGAGCGCTTTCCGTTCTCGCCAATCCACGAAGC
>JBEANZ010000304.1:0-3125 GCA_041165185.1 Verrucomicrobiota bacterium
GATTCCGAGCAGCGATGATACCGCCTTTTCCCGATGGCTGTTGAATTCCGGCCAACTTCTTAGGCGTGGATTGAGTCAAATTATCAACAGGCGGTGGTATCACTCACGGCACCTCGTAAACTTCCACGAGCGCGACGCCGGTGGTGTTGCCGGCGCCGCTGACTTGGATCGTGTAGGCGCCGGGGCTCAGGCTCGCGAGGATCACACTGTCCTTGCTGCCCTCGGCGAGCGCGAAGGCGCCGACGCGCGAGGCGGTGGCGCGGATGTCGGCGGCGTTGGCGGCGTTGTTCCACCCGCGATTCGTGAGAAAACTTTCCGCGCCGGCGAAAAGCGTGACGACGGGCTCCGCGAGCGTGCCGCCGACGCCGAACACCGCGAGCGTCGGACCCACGGCGCGGATGAGCACGGTCTTCGGCGCGCCGTCGCTCACGACGAGGCCGGGGATGAGCACGCTGGCGCCGGTGCCGACTTGCGCGCGCACGGCGGTGTTGATGAGGCGCGAGGTGCCGGGCGCGGCGCTCGCATCGGCGTCGTAAATCTCCACGAGGGCGACGCCGGTGGTGCTGTTCGCGCCGGCGGTCTGGGCGGTGTAGGCGCCGGGGGCGAGCGTCGCGAGCACGGCGGAATCCGCGCTGCCGGCGGGCAAGGAAAACGCGCCGACGCGCGGGGCGGTGGTGCGGATCTCGGCGGCGTTGGCGGCGGTGTCCCAGCGGGTGTTGGTGGCGAGGGCGCGGGTGTCGCTGTCGAAGAGCGTGAGCACGGGGCTCGCGAGCGCGCCGCCGACGCCGAAGACGCCGAGCGTCGGGCCGACGGCGCGGATGAGCACGGTCTTCGGCGCGCCGGGGCCGATGACGAAGCCGGGGATGAGCACGTCGGCGTCGGTGCCGACGGAGGCGCGCGCGGCGAGGTTGAGCAGGCGGCTCGCGGGCTGCGGCTTCGCGAGATCGGCGATCCATTGAGAGAGGAGCGATTCGGCGGCGAGGTCGCGCTCGTTGCTGCCGACGGGCGGCATGCGGCCGGCGAAGACGCCCGCGACGTGACGGAGCAGCACGGAGTAAACGTCGCTGCCCGGCACGATCACGCGATCCTCGGGGAGGCGACCGCTGGCGAGGAGGCGGCCGTTGACGATGCCGGCGAGCGAGAGCGGCGTGGTGGAGCGCGCATCCCACGCGCCGAAGGCGGTGCCGCCGGGCTGGTGGCATTGGGCGCAGTTGGCGTCGAGGTAGGCGCGGGCGCGGCTCGTGAGATCGCGCGCGGGGTCGAGGGGATCGGCGAGGGCGGAGGAGGCGGCGGGCGGAACGACGGCGGCGGTGGAAAAATAACCGGCGCGCGCGAGGGCGGCGATTTGGTTTTCGGGGTTGGCGGGAAACGCGCGGTGCATCTGGCGCGTGTTGAACGTGAGCGCGCCGCCGCCTTTTTCGGTGTGGCACACGAGGCAGTTTTCGCGGCTGGGAAACGTCCACTTCTGCGTGCGCGTTTTGCCGTCGGTCTCGGTGATGGTGAAGTCCTGCGTGGCGCCGTCGTTCGCGACGAGGGTGGCGTTGGTCTGCGCGGCGTTCCACTGGTAGCTCGCGCCGTAGAGGCCGTCGGCGGTTTTCACGAGGAGGCGCGTCTCGACGCGGCGCGCGGTGGTGGGATCGCCGCGGCGGAGCTCGAGGTCGAAATGCTTGATCCACACGGCGCCGGCGGGGAGCGACCACGGGCCGTCGGCGGCGTAGCCGAAGGTCGACGTCGTGTCGGGCAGCGCGAACCAGCGGGATTTTTGCGCGTAGTCGGACCAGAAGGAAACGTTGGGAGCGTAGGCGACGACGCCGGGCGCGGGGGTGAGGGCGGCGAGGTTGGAAAACGCACCGGTGTCGGCGAGCGTGGCGGGGAGGGGAGTGCCGTTGGCGTTGGGGTTGAGGGCGAGGCGGCGGATGAGGTTGCTGTCGTGGTCGGCGAGGAGGATGTCGCCGGTGCGCGGGTCGAGCGCGAAGCCGGTGAGGCCGACCTCGCTCGTGAGCTGGCGGACCTGCGTCGCGGGGAGCGGGCGCGCGCCGTTGTCGACGAGCGCCCAGAGGCGGCCGGTCACGTAGTCGGAGAACAGGTAGCTGCCGACGAGGTCGGGAAATTTCGCGCCGCGATAAACGAAGCCGCCGGTGATCGAGAAACCCTGCGTGGTGCCGTAGTCCCAGATCGGATCGGTGAACTGCGCGCCGACGGGGGCGGGGCCGGCGCGCGGGCCGGCGACGAGGCCCTCGCGAAATTCCCAGCCGTAGTTCGCGCCGCGCGTGATGAGGTTGATCTCCTCGCGCGTGGCGAGGCCGACGTCGGCGCACCAGAGCTGACCGGTGGCGGAGTCGAAGGCCATGCGCCACGGGTTGCGCAGGCCGACGGCCCAGAATTCCGTGCGCACAGCCGTAGGGCTGACAGCCGCACCGTTGAACGTGGTCGCGCCGACGAACGGGTTGTCGGCGGGCACGAGGTAGGTGCCCGCGTGGACGGAGGCGTGCGGGTTGGGCGCGAGGTTGCCGGGCTTCTGATCGACATCGAGGCGGAGCACGCCGCCAAAAAACGCGCGGTCGATGCGCTGGTGGTTGACGTCGATCTCGGGGACGTTTTGATCGCCGTCGCCGATCGAGAGATAGAGGTAGCCGTCGGGGCCGAAGAGGAGCGTGCCGCCATCGTGGCCGCCGGGGCCGGTGATCTGCGTGAGGATGGGCGTCTCGGAGGCGAGGTCGGCGACGGCGGGATTCGTCGCGGAAGTTTTGAAACGCGCGAGGCGGTTGGCGCGGACGCGGTCCGCGCCCTGCGGGACGTAGATGGAATACCAGAGGTAGAAAAATCCGTTGGTCGCGAACGACGGGTGAAACACGGCGGTGAGCAGGCCGTGGTCGCTGGTCTCGGTGCCGATGCGCGAGGTGAGATCGAGGAAGATTTCGCGCGTGGGGTTCGCGGTGTCGCGCACGACGGCGACGCGGCCGGCGCGCTCGACGACGAAGGCGCGGGTGGTTTCGCCGGGCGCGTAAACGACCTGGACGGGGGCTTCGAAGCCGACGCCGCCGAACGCGGGCACGGTTTTGTAGGCGGCGGTGCTGCCCTCGGCGGGCATTTTCAGCGCGGTGGCGGCGACGCGCGCGAGCGGG
>JBEANZ010000305.1:0-10601 GCA_041165185.1 Verrucomicrobiota bacterium
AATTTTCCGCCACGCCCTCGGCCGCGCGCCGTCCGCCGCCGAGTCGTCGCTCATCGCCTCGTTGTCCGGCACGCCCGCGCAAGCCGAGGGCGTCGAAGATTTCCTCTGGAGCCTCGCGATGCTGCCGGAGTTTCAACTGATCCGCTGATCCAAGTAGGGCAGGGTCTCTGACCCGCCCTCGCACGCCGCCGCAATTCTCAAAACGCTTTTCACCTCCCACCCGAAAAAGGGCGGGTCACAGACCCCGCCCTACTTCAACCATGAATCCCGCCCGCTTCCTCGCCGCCCACGCTCACCGCCGTGCGCACGCCGGCCTCTCTTCCCGCCGCGATTTCCTCAAGACCGCGTCCGCCGCCACGCTCGCCGCCCTCGCCGCGTCCGCCCCGCGTTCCCTCCGCGCCGCCGAGCTCGCCGACGCGGCGGCGAAACTCAAACCCACCGCCGATCGCGTGATCGTGCTCTGGATGGCCGGCGGCATGGCGCACACCGAGACCTTCGATCCGAAGCGCTACACCACGTTCACGCCCGGCATGGATCCCAACGACGTGCTCAGCACGTTCCCCTCGATCCCCACGGCCGTCGACGGCGTGCGGTTTTCCGAGGGCCTCGAAAATCTCGCGTCGGTCATGGACCGCGCGTGCCTCGTGCGCGGCATGCAGGCCGCCGACCTTGGCTTCATCCTCCACTCGCGCCACCAGTTCAACTGGCACACGGGCTACATCCCGCCGCAGACCGTCGCCGCGCCGCACCTCGGCGCGTGGATCGCGCGCACGCTCGGGCCGGCGAATCCCGCGGTGCCGGCGTTCATCAACATCGGCCAGCGTTTCGACCTCGGCGAGGGCGAGGAGATCAAGGCGTTCACGACCGGCGGATTTCTCGGCGCGGAGTATGGCCCGTTCAACGTCGCCTTTCCCGAACAGGCCGCCGACGCCGTGCGCCCGCCCGCCGGCATGAGCCCGGGCCGCTTCGAGGATCGCGACAAATTCTACCGCCGCCTGCTTGAGGCGAGCCCGATCGCGCGCGAGGCGAGCGGCTTCCAGCAGGAATCGCTGCTGCGCTCGCTCGACAACGCGCACCGCCTCCTCGCCTCGCCCGCGGCCAAGGCCTTCGACCTCGCGCTCGAGCCGCTCGAAAACGCGCGCAAATACGTGCCCGGTTACGAGCCGGGGATGCGTTTCGACACCCCGCGCGATCGCTTCGGCGCGAAATACGAGGAGGGCATGATCGGCCGCTTCGGCCTCGGCTGCCTGCTCGCGCGGCGGCTCTGCGAGGTCGGCGCGCGTTTCATCGAGGTGACGACGGAATACATCCCGTTTCTCAACTGGGACACCCACGAAAACGGCCACTCGCGCCTCGTGAATTTGAAGCGCTCCATCGACGGACCCATCGCGCAACTCGTGCGCGACCTCGACGAACGCGGCCTGCTCGACCGCACGCTCATCGTGCTCGCGAGCGAGTTCAGCCGCGACATGATGGTCGAGGGCAAGCCCGACAAGGGCGTGAAGGATCAGGTCGAGGTCCCGCAGCGCATCGACGATCCAAAGCACTACGGCATGCACCGGCACTTCACGGCGGCGGGCAGCGTGCTGATGTTCGGCGGCGGCCTGAAACGCGGCCACGTCCACGGCATCACCGCCGAGGAGCGCCCCTGCAAAACGATCAAAGACCCGGTGACGATCCCGGACCTGCACGCGACGATCTATCACGCCCTAGGCATCCCGCCGAACCACGGCTACGAAGTCGAGAAGCGGCCGTTCTACGTCACCAACGACGGCAAGGGCCGCGCGGTGCGCAGCTTGTTCGTCTGAGAACTATGATTCCTCGCTGTTTCCAGTGGGTCGAAGGGCGCCCGTTCAGAAGCCCCGAAGGGGCGAAAGTCGATAGCCCAGGGCAACGCCCTGGGAAATGTGCTCAAGAGAATCCAAGCCCTGAAAGGGCGAAACCCGACGCGGGTGTCGCCCCTTCAGGGCGAAGACCTTTTTCCAATCCGATTCCCAGGGCGTTGCCCTGGGCTTTCAACTTTTCGCCCCGTTGGGGCTCCCAATCCTCGGCAGCCACCCACCGGAAATAGCGAGGAACCAAAACCATCCACCGCCCTGCACCCATGACCCCCGAACAAAATCTCGCCCGCCTCGCGCTCGTGTTGCCGCCCGCGCCGAAACCCGTCGCCGTTTACCGCCCCGTCGTCGTCGTGCAGGGCCTCGCCTACGTCTCCGGCCACGGCCCGGTCCGCACGGACGGCACGCTCATCACCGGCCGCGTCGGCGCCGATCTCGATCTCGCGCAAGGCCACGCCGCCGCGCGCCAAGTTGGCCTCGCCATCCTCGCGAACCTCCGCGCGCACTTCGGTTCGCTCGATCCCGTGAAACGCGTGATCAAAGTCCTCGGCATGGTGAACTCCGCGCCGGATTTCTACGACCACCCGAAAGTCATCAACGGTTGCAGCGAACTCTTCGCCGAAATCTGGGGCCCGGAAAACGGCATCGGCGCCCGCAGCGCCATCGGCCTGGGCCCGCTCCCCGGCAACATCGCCGTCGAAATCGAGGCCATTTTCGAACTCGCGTGATCCGCTGGAAAAACGCCCGCCCCGCTTTTCCGAAATCTTCCTACCAATAAAATTTTCCTACCTCAAAATCCGACGGATTGAAGGTAGGAAGATTTTGTTGGTAGGAAAATTTTCCAAACCCGAACCTCTTCATCGGGCCAAGCGCCAGCCGCAGGACCGCCACTCCACCCCTCCACGCCCATGACTCCTGACTGGATGCAGTTAGCCGACGCCGCCGACACGCCCTCGCCGTCGCTCCTGATTTACCCCGACCGCGTGGAGGAAAACCTCCGCCGCATGATCGCGCACGTCGGCGATCCCGCGCGGCTCCGCCCGCACATCAAGACCCACAAGCTCCCGCAAATCGTCGCGCTCCAGGTCCGCCTCGGCATTACCAAGGTCAAGTGCGCCACCATCGCCGAGGCCGAGATGGCCGCCGGTGCCGGCGCGCGCGAAATCACCATCGCCGCCCAACTCGTCGGCCCGAATGTCGCCCGCTTCCTCGCGCTCCAACGCGCGTTTCCCGCCATCGCGTTTACCACGCTCGCCGACGATCCCGGCGCCGTCGCCGCGCACGCCGCCGCCGCGCGCGCCGCCGGCACCACTACCGAACTCCTCCTCGATCTCGACGTCGGCATGGCGCGCACCGGCATCGCGCCGGGCCCGGCGGCGCTCGCACTCTATCGCACGATCGCGACGACGCCCGGCCTGCGCGCGGGCGGCCTGCACGCCTACGACGGCCATCTCCGTCAACTACTCCTCGCCGACCGCATCGCCGCCGCCGCCGAGGGCATCGCGCGCGTCGACGCGCTGCACGCCGAACTTTCCGCCGCCGGCCTGCCCGTGCCGCGCGTCGTGTGGGGCGGCACGCCGACGTTCCCCGTCCACGCGCGCCGCGCTGGCGTCGAATGCAGCCCCGGCACCTGCACGCTCTGGGATGCCGGCTACGCGACGAACGTCCCTGATCTCGATTTTCTCCCCGCGGCCGTGCTGCTCACGCGCGTCATCAGCCGCCCCGGCGCGAACCGCCTCTGCCTCGACCTCGGCCACAAGGCCGTCGCGAGCGAGATGCCGCACCCGCGCGCGATTTTCCCCGCGCTGCCCGACGCGAAAGCCATCACCCACAGCGAGGAACACCTCGTGATCGAGACGGCGCGCGCAGCGGAGTTCCCCGTCGGCGCCGCGCTCTACGCGATCCCGTGGCACATCTGCCCGACCGTCGCGCTGCACGACCGCGCGCTCATCGTGCGCGATCAACGCATCGCCGCATCATGGCCGATCACGGCGCGCGCGCGGCGGATCAGTTTCTGATGCGAGCGCGCGAAAGCTTCCGGACCGTAGGGCCGCCGCTTGCCGGCGTGCCGTCGCGGCTATCACGTGCGCCGCGCGACGGCGCGGCGGCGAGCGCCGGCCCTACGCCATCCAGTCACCGCCGGAGGGTCGCATGACGCCCGCCCCCGCACCGCTCATGCTCCTGCTCGTCGCCCTCGCGGCCATCGGCGTGCTCGTCGCGCTCGTGACGTGGCAAAAACTCAACGCCTTCGTCGCGCTCCTCCTCGCGTCGGTGCTCGCGGGCGTCGGCGCGGGACTCGCGCCGCTCGCGGCGTTGAAGGCGTTTCAGGACGGCGTCGGCGCCACGCTCGGCGGCATCGCCGCCGTGATCGCGCTCGGCGCGATGCTTGGGAAACTTCTCGCCGAATCCGGCGGCGCGCAGGTGGTCGCGGAAAAATTCGCCGCGTTTTTCGGCCCGACGCGCGCGGTGGCCTGCGTCGTCGCGCTCGCACTCGTCGTCGGGCTCGTCACGTGGTTCACCGTCGGGCTGCTGCTGTTGTTGCCCGTGATGATCTCGCTCACGCGCGAAACGAAGCGCCCGTTTCTCCTGCTCGCGCTGCCGCTCGTCGCGTTTCTCTCCGTGATGCACGGTCTCACGCCGCCGCACCCGGGGCCCGTCGCGGGCATCGACGCCCTCGGCGCGAGCAGCGGCGCGGTGCTGGCGTTTGCGTTTCTCGCGGGCGTGCCGGCCGCGTGGCTCGCCGGCCCGCTCTTCGCCCGCTGGATCACGCCGCGCCTCGCGGTGGCGACGCCCGCGCTTGTCGCGAGCGAGGGCGCCGCGCCCGCGCGCCCGCGCCCGGGCTTCGGCGCGACGCTCGGCGTGATCGCGTTTCCCGTCGCGCTCATGCTGCTCGCCTCGGCGGCCGAGCTGGTTTTTCCGCCGAAGCATACCGTGCGCGAGGCGCTCGCCTTCGTCGGCCATCCGGTCACGGCGCTCACGCTCGCGCTGGTCGCGGCGCTCGGAGTGTTCGGGCGCGCGGCGAAATTTTCGCGCGCGCAACTGCTCGCGTTCACCGAGCAGGCCATCGCGAGCAACGGCCCGATGCTGCTCGTCGTCGCCGGCGGTGGCGGGTTCGCGCGCGTGCTACGCGAGGCCGGCATCGCCAACGCCCTCGGCGCGCTCGCCGGCCAGCTCCACCTGCCGCCGCTCGTTTACGGCTGGTGCATCGCGGCGTTCATCCGCGTCGCGACCGGCTCGGCGACCGTCGCGATCACGACGGCAGCGGGCCTGCTCGTGCCGCTCGTCGCCGCACACCCCGGGATCAACCGCAACCTCCTCGCCGTCGCGCTCGGCTTCGGCTCGCTCGTGCTCTCGCACCTCAACGACGGCGGCTTCTGGATCGTGAAGGACAGCCTCGGCCTCACCGTCGGCCAAACGCTCCGCACGTGGACCGTCGCCGAGACGATCATCGCGGTGAGCGGCCTGGGCTTCACGCTGCTGTTGAGTTTGGTTTTCTAGCGCGATGCCACCGAGATTTCCCGGCAGGTGCCATCGACTGCTCGTCAGATTCCTCCGGCGAATTGGCACCGCAGAGCCGGGAGGCGGCGCAGAGAAAACCGGTCCACGGGTGCATCGAGCCGCTCTGCGCACCTCCCGTCTCTGTGGTGGCAACGGCTCGCCCGGTGCGCGCGCGTTCGGTCGCGTTTCACACGTGTCGTTGCACTAGTCGCCCCGCCAATTCCATCTCCCTTCTCTCTCCCTCCGTCCTCCCCCGTGTTCCCCCCGCTCATCTTCGACGCCCACCTCGATCTCGCGATGAACGCCCTCGAGTGGAACCGCGATCTCACGCGCCCGCTCGCCGACCTCCGCGCGCGCGAGGCGCACCTCCGCGACAAACCCGACCGCGGCCGCGGCACCGTGTGCCTCCCGGAAATGCGGCGCGGCCGCGTCGCGGTGTGCGTGGCCACGCAGATCGCGCGCCTCGAACACGACGCCTACAGCCCGGTCTTCGGCTGGCGCTCGCCCGCGCAAGCCTGGGCCATGACCCAGGCCCAGCTCGCGTGGTATCGCGCCATGGAGGAGGCGGGTGAGATGCGCGCCATCCGCACCGCCGCCGAGCTCGAAGCGCACCTCGCGGAGTGGCGCGCCCCCGCGCCGCCTTGGCGAGATCCGTCTGATCCGCCGGATCAGACTGATCCGTCTGATCAGACCGATCTTTCCCGGAGCTCGCCCGCGCCCACCGGCCCCCGTCCCGCTGCGCGCTCCGCGCCCGCGCCTCTCCCCATCGGCTACCTCCGCAGCCTTGAGGGCGCCGATTCGCTCATCACGCCCGCGCACCTCGCGCGCGCCCACGCCGACGGCCTCCGCGCGCTTGGCCCCGCGCACTACGGCCCCGGCGTTTACGCGCAGGGCACGAGCACCACCGGCCCCTTCCCCGCGCGCGGCCTCGATCTCCTCCGCGCCGCCGACGACCTCGGCCTCATCCTCGATGTCACGCACCTGAGCGACGAATGTTTCTGGCAAGCGCTCAACCGCTACCGCGGCCCCGTGTGGGCCAGCCACCACAACGCCCGCGCCCTCGTCCCGCACCAACGCCAACTCGCCGACGACCAATTCCGCGCCCTCGTCGCCCGCGACAGCGTGGTCGGTGTCGCGCTCGATGCGTGGATGATGGTCCCCAATTGGACCCGCGGCCAAACCACCCCGCAGTCCGCGCAACTCCACCTCGCCACGCTCGCCGACCACATCGACCACTTCTGCCAACTCGCCGGCAACGCCCGCCACGTCGGCCTCGGCACCGACCTCGACGGCGCGTTTGGCACCGAGCAAACCCCGCAGGACCTCGACAGCATCGCGGACCTCCAAAAACTCCCCGCCCTCCTCCGCGCCCGCGGCTACCCCGAAGCGGACATCACCGGCATCCTCTCGGAGAATTTCCTCCGCTTCCTCCGCGGTGCGCTGCCGTAGCCGAAGCACACCCTTGCACACGCGATCGCGGCTGCGTTCGCTGCTTCAACCCATCCCGTCGCTCACCTCATGATTCCGCCGCCCCCCTTTACCCTCGCCGACGCCGCGCGCCGCGACTTCTGGCTCGAGCTCTGCCCGGCGCTCTCGATCGGGCGCGAACTCCCCGCGCCCATCGCGCGCCCGCTCGACCTCGACGAACTCCACGCGCGCCTCGGCAAGGAGGGCTACGTGCAGGAGCCCGATGTGTTGCCGCGCGAGTTTACCGACCGGCTCCGCGACGCCATCGAGCGGCTCCATGCGCGCGGCATTCCGGCGGGCTACGCGTTTGTTTACGACGAATTCTGGCTCGTGTTTCGCGGCTTCGCGCCGTTCCTCGCGCGCGCCCTCGATCCCGGTTACCGCGTGTTGCCCGCGTTCTGGGCGTGGCGCATCGCGCCCTCCGACGCCGCCGCCGGTTGGAGCGCGCACCGCGACCGCCCGCAATCCCTCGACGCGGATGGCACTCCGCAGAGCCTCTCCATCTGGCTGCCGCTCGGCGACGCCACGCCGCTCAACGGCTGCATGTATGTCCTGCCCGCGCATCGCGACATCCACTTCAAGCTCCGCCAATGGGCCAAGCCGCCGCCCATCAGCTTCAACGCCGAGTCGGTCCAGGACCTCCGCGCGCTGCCCGCCACGCCCGGCAGCCTGCTCGCGTGGAATCAGGCGCTCCTCCACTGGGGCGCCCGCGCGAGCGACCGCGGCGGCGCGCCGCGCATCAGCATCTCCGTCGAATTTCAACGCAGCGACCGCCCCGCGTTCGAGCCCGGTCTGATCGACCCGACGCGCCCGCCCGATTTCGAGGCGCGCCTCGGCCTCATCGGCCGGCTCTTCCTCGCCTACGCGAAGTTTCACAAGATGAACTCGCCCGCACTCCTCGGCCTCGCGACGGAACTGCGCGACACGTTTTTCCGGCCCTAACGGCGCCCCGCGCACAGCGGTCGCGCGGCCCGCGCCGCGTCACTGAAGCTCCCACACCTTCACGTTGTCGACGAGCATCTCCGCGCCGTCCTTGCCGCCGACGCGGAAGACCAGGCCGGGTTTTTTCACGTGAAAATCCCTCGCGCTCGCCCGCAACGGCGCGCGGCCCGTCAGGTGCGCGACGACGACATCGCCCTTAATCTCGAGCAGTAGCGTGGCCCATTCGCCCGGCGCGGCTTTCGCGGCGGCCTTCGCGTGCACGACGTTTTTCGACGCCGCGTCGGCCTTGTCCGCGTGCTCCATGATCGACCACTGCTCGGGCGTGACCACGAGCGAGAAGAGATGCCCTTTTTTCTTCAACTCGCCCGGTGCCGGATCAAAGCCGAGGTGAAACGTCGTCGCGCCCGCGAACTTGAAATCCAACTGGATCGCGCAATCCCCCAGCGGCAGCGCCCGGCGAAACGCCCCCACGTGTTTCTCGCTCGCGACCTCGCCCGCGTGCAACACGCCATCGACCACGGCGAGCGTGCCCGTGTTTTTCGTCCAGCCCTTCGGCAACGTCGCGCCGTCGAATTTCTCGTCGAGCAGCACCCGACCCTTCTTGCCGAGCGTCGGCTCGAGCTCGGCGGAAAAAAGCGGCGCAACCAACAGGGCGAAACACGCGGCAAGCGCGGCGGAGCGGTGAGTTTTCATAGGGGAAAAGGGTTGGCCCCAATCACGCGCGACCGGCGGCACGAGGCAAGCCCCGTGCATTACGCGCGGCGGACCCAGACTGTGGCGGGACGCCTCAGCCACGACCCACCGCCGCCTTCACGGCATCAACCATGCGGCGCTGGTGTTTTTCCACGCCGGCCATGATCGACTTCACCTTGGCGCGGGCGGCGGCGGGGTCGCGGTGGATCGCGGCGAGCCGCGACCAGAGTTGGGCGCCGTCGGTCTCGTCGATTTCGAAAAACCAGTCGTCGGCGCCGACGTCGCGAGACATTTGGCCTTTGCAGGTATCGGTGGGCTGGCGGAGGTAGAACGTCGGCGTCCCCACGTGCAGCGCGATGAGCGGCGAGTGACACTCGATGCTCACGACGGCGAGCGCCCGCGCGTAAATCGAGGCGGCCTCGTCGGGCATCCAGTAGGTGTCTCGCCAGACGACGTTTTTCTTCACGTCGGCCGGCAGCGGCGCGATCACGGAGTCGCGCGCGAGTTCGATCTGGTAGGTCATCTCCGGGCACACGAACGCGCGGTGGCCGGTCGCGCGCACGTAGGCGACGATGAGATCGCGGAGCTTGGCGAGATCACGCTCGGTGGTGCGGTCGTTGATGGCGTCCTTCGCGGCGTCGTCGGGCGCGGCTTTGCGCGGGGGCGTCATCCGGTGATAAGGCGTGTAGCGGACGCGCGGGACGAAGGCCGTGAACTTGCCCTCCTCGAGCCCCTGCGCGCGCAGGTAGGCGAGGCCACGCGCGTCGTCGCGGAGCGACATGCCGAGCTGCGCATCGGGGCCGAACTCGACGATGGGACACTTCACGCCCTGGGCCTTGAGGTAGTCGCGCGTGATGGAATCGCGGCAGAAGAAAAACGCCGCGCGATCCATGATGGTGCGCTGGTCGCCCGCGAGCGTGCCGGGCGGGAGCTTGAGCGCGCGCTCGCGAAGATTCTTCAACGTGCCGCCCTCGGGATCGCGGCCCGTGCCGAAGCCGGAAATCGGATCGGCGGAGACGCCGAAGACTCCGACGGGCTTGCCGGTGGCGTTTTGAAATGCGACCGCGTGGTTCGCCGCCGGGAAGCCCGAGCCACTCCCGCTCAAGTAGAGATCGGCCTCGGCCCACGCCTGCGCGAGCGCGGGCGTGGTGGGCTCGCCCTCGGCGCCGACGCTCCCCTCGACGATGCGGAGGCGCGGAAACGCTTTCGTAAGCAGATCGCGCGAGCCGTGGCCGAGCGTGCCGGGCCAGAGCATGAGCTCGGCCTCGGGGAAATGTTTTTCGAGAATGTTGAGCGCGCCGGGCGTGTGGCCGACATCGCCGATGTTCACGCTCTGCCACGAGGAGCGGAGGAGGATGCGCGGCGGACGTTTCGCGGACGCGGCGGCGCGAAGCGGACGGGAGAGTGCGACGGTGGCGGCCGCAGCGGCGGAGGTGGAGAGGAAGCGGCGGCGATTCATGGACGGGGAGTCACGGAGGAAGGAGGAGGAACCGCTAATCTTCGCTAATCCTTTTTTGCCCGGACTGCGCAGGGACGCGTGCGTGCCTCGCCTAATCGGCGAGGCGGGGGCAGTGGTTCTTGTTAGCGAGAATTAGCGGAGATTAGCGGTTAACCGATTTGGAATTTGGGGCTCAGAACGTGCCGTTTCCGCCGACATTCCCGGCGGCAGAAACGGCGGTGAGGAAGTTGGGGCGGTTCATGCGAGCGTGGCAGCGGCGAGATCGGGCGAACACGCGCCCCCTCACTTCAACTGCTCGTCGTGTAGCCCGATTTTTTTCAGGAACACCGGCCAGCGCGGGTCGCTCCGCAGCGGTTCCAAGAACGGATCCGAACGCGTGTAGGCGATGCCGACATCGTGCTGCTGGGCGGCTCGTTCGAGCCAGGCGAAGGCTTGGTCGAGGTCGCGGCGATAACCGTGGATTTCCGCGATCTGAAACGCGACCTTCGCCGCGCCGCGCTCGACCGCGATCTTCAGGGCCGCGTCGGCCTCCTCGATGCGTTTCTGGCCCCAGCGCGCGAAGGCCAGCCCGACGTTGCGCGGCAGCTCGTCCGTCTCGCGCTCGAAAATCGCCGCGGCTTCGTCGGCGCGCCCTTGCAGCACCACGAGCACGCCGAGCATCTGGTTCACGCCAAACGCCGCTGGGTTTAGCTCCAGCAACCGGC
>JBEANZ010000306.1:0-5086 GCA_041165185.1 Verrucomicrobiota bacterium
CGCCGTGACCGACGATTTCGGCACCCCCAAGGGCCAGGAACTGAAGCCCGAGGTGCTCGCCAAGTTTGGTTACGCCAGCATGCACGAGTTCAGAAACTGGCGCTGGTTCAAAAAATACGCCGGCGGTCCCATGTCCGACCTCGGCGCGCACCAAATCGACATCTACAACTGGATGCTCGGCTCGAACCCTCAGATGTGCATGGCCAGCGGCGGCGTCGACTACTACAAGACCCACGAGTGGTATGACAACGCGATGGCCATCTACGAGTATCCGACCAAGGACGGCATCGTGCGTGCCACCTACGACGTGCTTACCACGACGAGCGCCGGCGGCGGCTACCACGAGTATTTCATGGGCGACGAGGGCTCGCTGAAAATGTCCGAGAACCCGAAGTTCACGAAACTCTACCGCGAGGCCCGCGCCCCCGAGTGGGACAAGTGGGTCGAGAAGGGCTTCGTCTCCGTGCCCGGCTCCGGCGAAGGCGCCCCCGCGCCCGTCAAGCCGTGGGAAAAAGTCGGCGTCAAGAAACTCGGCGGCCCGTCGAAAGCGGCGACCGTCGACGTCCGCGAGACCGCCGCGCTCTCCGCGTGGGATATGCCCGTCGTCCTCGACGGCATGATCCACCAGCCGCATCTCCAGAACTTTTTCGACGCCATCCGCGGCAAGGCCGAGCTCAACTGCCCCGGCGAGTCCGCCTTCGCCACCGCCGTCACGATCCTCAAGATCAACGAGGCCGTGGCCGCCCAGAAATTGCTCACATTCCAACCCGAAGATTTCACCGCCTAATCCATTCCCACCATGAAACGCCTCCTCGCCATCCTCCTCAGCTCCGCCGCCGTCGCCGGCGTCCACGCGCAGGACAAGGTCCCGCTCAAGCTCGACCTGCCCAAGCCGCTCTTCGTCGGCACCCCGCGCCCCATCGCGCTGCCCAACCTCGAGCCCGCGCGCTCCGGCAAACGCCCCGACTTCATGGTGCCCGCCGGCACCACGCTCCTCTCGAAAGGCAAGACCGTCACGAGCAGCGACTCACTCCCCGTCATCGGCGAACTCACCTTCATCACCGACGGTGAGAAGAGCGGCGTCGACGGCACCTACGTCGAGCTCGGGCCGGGAATCCAATGGGTCCAAATCGACCTCGGCGCCTCGGCGAAAATCGCCGCCATCGCGCTCTGGCACTTCCACGCCCAAGCCCGCGTCTATCACGACGTGATCGTGCAGGTCTCGAACGACAAGGATTTCAAAACCGGCGTCGTCACGATCTACAACAACGACCACGACAACTCCGCCAAGATGGGCAAGGGCGCCGACCTCGCCTACATTGAAGTGAACGAAGGCCGCATCCTCGACGGCAAAGGCAGCACCGGCCGCTACGTCCGCCTCTACAGCAACGGCAACACCTCCGACGAACTGAACCACTACACGGAAGTGGAAGTCTTCGGCGCGGTCGCGAAGTAACGCCGGTCTCCGACGGGCGTCGCCGCCGCGCCTCGGACCCGCAACCTCCCGCGGCGCGCATGTCTCCCCCGAAGGGCCGGCCTCCCGCCGGCCCTTTTGCTTGTCACGGAAGTGAGCCGAAGTGAGGTCCAGCAACGGCCGCTGGCTTTGGACCGTAGGGCCGCCGCTTGTCGGCGTGCCGTCGCGATTCCCACGCGAAAGAGCAACGTGACCGCCGCCGCAGCTCGCCCGTTTGCCGCGCGACGGCGCGCCGGCAAGCGGCGGCCCTACAAGATCCAGATCCTTCGGCACGTTGGTCTCAGACGGTCCGCCGCTGATGTGGCAGGGGTGTCTCGCCCGTGGCCCAGTGGGCCTCCAGCCAATTCGCCTTCGCCGGAACGATGCAGAAAGAAACCACAGTTGGACACAGATAGACACAGATTCAGAGGAGCCTACGTCGCAGTGAGTGAGTTACCGCCAGACTCCGTTGGGTGCGGACGGAGAGGACTCGTGTATGAACAGAAATTCCTCCGGCCATCTGTGTTCATCTGTGTCCATCTGTGGTTAAATTGAATCGTTCCGGCTTAGAATCCGTGAGCGGGACGCCCGGGCCGCTCAAGCCACCGATTTTGCTTCGGTTTCAAGCGCATTGTCACACACCCGGGCATTTAGGTCTTTCGTCCCCGGTCCCTCGTCTCTGGTCTCTTCCCGCCCCATGGTCCGCTGGATTCTCCTCCCCCTGATCGCGTTCGCGGCCCTCTGGCTCCGCACGCACGATCTCGCCGCGCGGCCGATGCACGCCGACGAGGCGAACCAAGCCGTCAAATTCGGCGAACTCCTTGAACACGGTCGCTACGCCTTCGACCCGCGCGATCACCACGGCCCCACGCTCTACTACGCCGCGCTCCCCATCGCGTGGGCACGCGGGCAAACCACGCTCGCCGCCCTCGACGAAACCACCGTGCGTCTCGTCCCCGCGTTCGCCGGCACCGCGAGCGTGCTGCTGATCTTCGTGCTCGCGCTGCCTCTCGGCACGTGGCCCGCGCTGATGGCGGCGGCGCTGCTCGCGGTGTCGCCGCCGTCGGTTTACTACGCGCGCTACTACGTGCAGGAGACGCTGCTCGTGACGTTCACGCTCGCGCTGTGCGTGTGCGCGCGGGAGTGGTGGCGCCGCCGCACACCCGCGTGGGCGCTCGCCGCCGGCGCGTGTCTCGGACTCATGCAGGCCACCAAAGCGAGCGCCCCGATCTTCGTGCTCGCCGCGCTCGCCGCCGCGTGGATCGCCTCGCGCCTCGCCGCTGCGGGCGCGAAACGAGACTCCGAGTTCGTCGCCCCGGCTTCAGCGGGAACGGATCGTTCAGCCGGAACCGATCAAATTCCGGCTGAAGCCGGGGCTTCCAACTCAAGCGCTCGCTCCGCTTCACTCCGCGCGATTTCCCGCGCGCTCGCTCTCGCGCTTGCCGCCGCGTTCGCCGTCGCCGCGCTGTTCTACTCGTCGTTCGGCACGCACCTCGCCGGCCTGCGCGACGCCGTTGCGACCTACGGCGCGACCTCCGCGCGACTCGACGCCGGACTCACGGGGCACGAGAAACCCTGGTGGTATTACGCGAGCCTCTTCGGCTGGGAGCGCCGCACCGGCGTGGTGTTTGAGCAGGTTGCGTTTTCGCTGCTTGCGCTCGCGGGTGGCGCTCTCGCGTTGCGAAGCGCCACACGTGGCACGGGTCTCCCGCCCCGTGATCCGTCGATCGTCCTCCCCTCGGCCACATCGACCGCATCGCCCGCGAACCGGCTCCTCCTCTTCGCCGCGCTCTACGTTTTCTTCCTCTTCGCGTGCCTCTCGTTCCCCGCCTACAAGACACCCTGGCACGCCATCCACTTCGTCCCGCCGCTCGCCCTCCTCGCCGCCGCCGCCCTCCGCGCCCTCGCGCTCCCGCGCTCCACATCTTCCCTTCTTCCCGGTGCTCTCGCCGCCGCACTCGCGCTTCTTTCCCTCGCCACACTCGCTTACCAAACCCGCCTCACCTCCTTCCTCCGCCCCGCCGATCCGCGCAACCCCTACGCCTACGTCCACACCTCGCGCGACGCGTTGAAAATCCCCGCGCTCGCCACCGCCGCGCTCGCCGCCACCGCCGCCCATTTCAGCTCGCAACCCCCGCAACCCGCCCAACCCATCCGCGTGATCAGCGAGGAATACTGGCCGCTCCCGTGGTATTTCCGCGGCTTCGAGAAAAACGTCGGCTACTGGCCCGCGCCGCCCGCCGATTGTGACGGCCCGCTCGTCCTCGCCTCCGAGAAAAACGCCGCCGCCGTCCGCGCGCGCCTGCGCGGCGCCTACGCCGAATCCATCGTCGGCCTGCGCCCCGGTTTCATTCTGGTCGTCTTCACGCGCCTCCCGTGATCACTCCATCGCTCCGTCCCTCCGACGCGCCGCCGCCATGACGCCCCGCCTCTCGCTCGTCATCCCGGTTTTCAACGAGGCCGGCAACATCCTCCCCGTCGTCGCCGCCGCGCACGCCGTCCTCGCGCCCCTCGATCCCTCGCTCGAAATCATCGTCGTCAACGACGGCAGCACCGACACCTCCGCCGCCGAGATCGCCGCCGCTGCCGCGCGTTTCCCCGCGTGCCGCGAACTCCGCCAACCCGCCCGCCGCGGTCAGGCCTCCGCGCTCCTCGCCGGCCTCGCCGCGGCGCGCGGCGCGCTCATCCTCACGATGGACGGCGACGGTCAAAACGACCCGCGCGATTTCCCCGCGCTCCTCGCGCTCGTCGAGTCCGGCCAACACGATCTCGCCTGCGGCTGGCGCGTGAGCCGCCACGATTCGTGGCTGCGCCGCGCGATGTCGCGCATCGCGAACCTCGTGCGCGGTGCCGTCCTGCGCGACGGCGTGCACGACTCGGGCTGCCAGCTCCGCGTGATGCGACGCGAAGTGCTCGCCGCGTTTTTCCCCGTCACGCTGTTTCAATCGTTCGTCCCCGCGCTCGCCGTCGCGGCGGGTTTTCGCGTGACCGAGCACGCCGTCACGCACCACGCGCGCGCGCGCGGCGTCGCGAAATACGGCCTCGGCAACCTCTGGTGGCGCCCCGCCGTCGCGATGTTCGCGCTCCGCGTGCAACTCTGGCGCCGCCCGCGCCCATGATCCTCTCCACACCACCCTCGCCATTCCGTGCCCGGAGTCTCCGGTCCTTCGGTTCGCGTGTTAGTCCCGCCGGATTTCGCCGCCGGATCTACACCGCAGAGACGGGAAGGGCGCAGAGAAAGCCATTCCACATCTGCCGCCTTCTCTGCGCCCCTTCCGACTCTGCGGTGTCATCGGCTTGCCCTCTCCCGGCGCGCGCCGCCGTGCCACGCGATGGCAAGTCCCTGCCCTCCCGCTGCTCCAGTCACCGGTCTCTGGTCACTGGGCTCTGGTTTCCGCCATGAGCCACCCCGCCTTCCGCCACGAGGCGATGAACACGTTCTTCGAGGTCACGCTCGCCGCGTCCGCCGAAAATTTTCCCGTCGCGCGCGCCGCTGCCGCCGCCGCGTTTCGCGAACTCGACCGCCTCGAATCCGTCCTCAGCCGCTTCGTCGAATCCAGCGACATCGCCCGCGCCAACCGCCTCGCCTTCGGCGAATCCACGATGCTCGGCGAGGAGGCGTTCGACTGTCTG
>JBEANZ010000307.1:0-12875 GCA_041165185.1 Verrucomicrobiota bacterium
CCCGACTACGCCAGCGCGGCACGCCTGCTGGCCCAATCCCATTTGCGGGTGGCTGTCCTCGGCCGTGATCAGGAATCGCGGGTGCTCCACGCGCGCGAGTCGAAACGCTGGGGCGAACTCACGCAAAAGCTCATGCCGGGCGGTGCGGGCGACGGCGTGCTTTCGAATTACTACTCCATTGGCGAAGCGGATTGTGTCCGTGCCCTGCCTTTGGCGGAAAACGCCGTCCGCGCCCTGCCCAACGACGCAGAGTCCCATCACTACCTGGCCCTCGCGTTGTTGGGCTTTGGACGGCTGGACGAGGCAATCACCCAAATCAAACGCGCGATCGAACTCGAACCGCGCAATCTGAACTACCACCGCAATCTCGTTAATTTTTGCAGCTATCTCCGGCGGGCGCCCGAGTGCCGCGCGGCGGTGGAAACCTACTACAGCGTCCGGCAACCCGGCGACAACCGGGACACTCCCATCCTGGCGAATTTCCGATTGAGCGGAGAATTGCCCAAGAGCCTTGATGACATGACGCCGTTTCAGCGCGTGGGCTGGCTTTGGCGCTCCCGTCGATTTGAAGAAACGCTGGTCGCCATCGAGGAGGCACTGGCCAGCCCCGAGGTGGGCGATCTTGATCGCCTCGAGCTGCTTGGCCAGAAATGCGAGGTGCTGAAACGTCTCACGCGCGATTCGGAGGCGGGTGCTGCAGCGCGCGCTACGCTCGTGCTAGCGGAAAAACTGCAAGCGATCCCGGAAATCGGCCCAACGGAAAAACCGCGCTGGCTGGCCCTCGCCTATTCCCGCACCGGACGCGTGGACGACGCCGTGACCCTGACGCGCCGGTTTATCGAGGGCATGTCCCCGGTGAATCAGGCGCTGTGGCGGTGGCGGCGCGAAGTGATCGCCGCGGAAATATATGCCAGCGTCGGGCGCCGCCAGGAATGTTGCGAACTGCTCGCCAAAATGCTCCGCACCCCGAGCGCCCTCACTGTCCCGATGCTCAAAGTCGACCCGACGTGGGATAACTTGCGCGAGGAGGCCGGGTTCAAAGCGCTGCTCGCCGATCCGAAAAATTCGGCGGAGCTGTGATTGGGGTAGGGCCGGTCTCCGACCGGCCAACGAACGGCAGAAGTTTTTGACCACGGATTTCACGGATGAAGCGGATCAAGGCGCGCGTTGCGTGAATCCCTCCGTGCTATCGGTGTAATCCGCGGTGAAAAAGTCTGGGGTTTGCCGAGGGCGGGTCGGAGACCTCGCCCTACCGCGCTTGCGCGGGGTAGCGGCGGAGGTCGAGGGTGTGTTTTCCCTCGGGCGGGAAATCGATCTTCGGGACGAAGCGCGGTTGGCCGAGGGTGTGCGGCCACACTTCCCAACGCTCGGCGCGGCGCGCGGCGGCTTCGTTATCGTCGGTGGGGGCGGCAGGGTAGGGGGAGTTGGTGGGATTCCAGACGTGCCAGCGGGCGGCGGCGACCACGGTGAGCGTCGCGCGGTCCACCCATTCGAGGAGGAGCGGGGCGTGGACGGGGACGTGCGGTTGCAGCGAGGGCGTGAGGTAGAAGGCGCGGTAGCGGATGCCGCACGCCGCGGTGGCGGCGGGCGCCGCGGCTGCGGCAGTTGAAGTTGGGTGGGTTGAAGTTGAAGCGGCGAGCGGGCGGAATTCGCAGGGGAGGCCGTTGACGAGGAGGAGGCCGAGTTCGAGGAGCGTGGCGTCGGAGAGGTGGGCTTCGATGCGGTCGACGCTGGAGTCGACCGTGCGGGCGACGGTGCCGGCGTTGGGCGATTCGCCGAGGAGCGGCCAGGCTTCGAGGGCTTGGCGAAACTCAAGCGTGGGATTTGAGACTTGGGATTTGAGATTTGAGATGGGGAGCGCGAACTCGCCGAGCTTGGGAAAACGAAATTCCCACGCTGCGCGCAGCCACTCGACGTCGAAGGGGAGGCCGTGGGCGGCGAGGTCGGCGCAGATTTCTTCCAGATTTTCCCAGACGAAGGCGGGGAGAAAAAATTTGTCGTGGAGTTCGCCGGCCCAGCGGACGAAGGGCGGTTTGAAGGGATCGGCGGCGAGGCGGGCGAGGATGGCGCGGACGAAGAGAGCGGTGACGGAGGAGACGGCGGCGGCGGGGTGCGTCTCGAACGCGCGGAACTCGACGAGGCCGAGGCGGCCGTTGGGCGCGTAGGGGTTCCAGAGTTTGTCGACGGAGATTTCGGCGCGATGCGTGTTGCCCGAGCGATCCATCAGGAGATCGCGGAAGAGGAGATCGAAGAGCGGGAGGTTTGGCGGGGAGCCGAGGTTTTCGGCGCCGGCGCAGGCGAGTTCGAGTTCGTAGAGCGCTTCGAAGGTGGATTCGTCGATGCGCGGGGCCTGCGAACTCGGGCCCATGTAGGCGCCGGTGAACGCGTAGCTGAGCGCGGGGTGGTGTTGCCAGTAGCGGATGATCGAGGGGAGGAATGCGGGGAACGCGAAGAACGGCGAGAGCAAGCCGGCGGGGCCGCCGAAGACGAGGTGCGCGCCGCCGCCGGTGCCGACTTCGCGGCCGTTGAACTGGAGTTTGCGCGCGACAAGGCCGCTGGCGGCGGCGGCGGCGTAGAGTTGCGCGAGCTGGGAGTCGAAGTCCGCCCACGTGGCGCAGGGGGAGACGTTGATTTCGAGCACGCCGGGATCGCTGGCGAGGCCGATGGTGGGGAGCGCGGGGTCGGGCGGCGGGGCGTAGCCGGCGAGGACGACGTCGGAGATTTTCAGCGCGACGAGGGTGGATTCGATTTTGCCGAGGAGCGCGCAGTAGGCGGGCAACAGGAGCGGCGGAATGAAAATCGTGAGCGTGCCGGCGCGGATTTCGGCGGTGAGGGCGCGGCGGAGATTTGTTTCGGCGAGCTGCGCGAGCGGGAGGCGGAGGCCGGCGGGGCCGTCGCCGGGGAAGAGGGGGAGGAGGCAGGAGGCGGGAGCAGGGACGGGGGAAAAGGCGGGGGTCCAGTCGTCGGTGATCCATTTTTCCTCGGCGTGATCGAGGGGGAGGACGTAGCCGGTGGGTTCGGTGGGCGCGGTGGCTTCGGCGAAGGGGAGGCAGTGCGTGGAGACGACGGCGAGGGACTTCGCGAGGGCGATGGTGAATTTTTTCGCGAGGGCGGGCGTGTGCGTGCCGGGATCGGTGTCGGCGCGGAGGAGCGTGGGGTCGCGCCAGAGCGGGGTGGCGTCGAGGCGGCGTTGGAGGAGGAGCGTCCAGCGCGGGAGGGGTTCGCCGGGGTAGTGTTTGCCGGAGGTTTCGAGAACGACGGCGCCGGGAAACGTGGCGCGGATGAGCGCGTGGGCGAAGCGGCGGGCGTAGGCGAGTTTGGTGGGGCCGAGGGCGGCGGTCTGCCATTCGGCGCCGGCGGGCGCGACGGGGACGAAGGTGGGCTCGCCGCCCATCGTGAGGAGCACGCCGCTGCGCGCGAGCGAGGCCTCGACGGACGCGCCGCACGCGAGGATGTTTTTCCAGACGGGAGCGGAGTAGGGGGCGGCGGACATGGGTGGCGAGGGAGCGACGTTGGGCGACGGAGAGCGACGTTGGGCGCGGAGGAGAAAGATAAAGAGAAAGAGGGAAGAGAAAGAGGCCGGCCGGATCGGGGGCGGGAAAGCCCGTGCCGCTCAAAAGTTCGTGATGGTGACGTGGGTGGTGAGTTGGGAGGCGGTGAAGCCGGGGCCGTAGAAGGTGCCTTGGATCGGGTTGATGCTTTCGGGGACGGCGGAGTGGGCGATGGGGATGAAGCGGTCGTCGCAGAAAATCGCGCGCGTGGGATCGAGGCCGCGCCAGCCGGCGCCGGGGAGATAGACCTCGGCCCACGCGTGCGTGGTCGGCGGCGCGGGATTCGGCACGGCGGGATCGGGGGCTTCGTGGAGGTAGCCGCTCACGAAGCGGGCGGCGAGGCCGTGGAGGCGGCAGAGTTCGATGAGGAGCTGGGCGTAGTCGCGGCAGGAACCGCCGCCGCGCGCGAGAGTTTCGGCGGCGGTCTGGATGCCGGGTTCGTCGCGGCGCGCGTAGGCGAGCGAGTCGCGGACGGTGGTGTTGAGCGCGGTGAGGAGGGCGAGGGTGTCGGCGGGCAGCGCGGGGAGCTGCGTGGCGAGCCAGCGGCGGAGCGCGACGGCGGTGTCGGGTGCGGGCGCGCGGAGGCAACTCGCGAGTGTGAGTTGTTCGGTGGCGTCGTAGGCAAACGGGAAGGCGGAGGCGTGGGGCTTGAGGATAAAGTCGAAGGGATTCGCATCGAGCGTCTCGACGAGAAACTCGGAGCGGAATTCGAGCGCGGCGGCGGGCGCGGCGGAAAAGTAGGCCCAGTCGAGGACGTTGTCCTCGGCGTCGGTGGTGCCGACGAGGCGCGTGGGCGTGGGGGTGACGGCGAGGGAGAATTGATCGACGCGTTGGCGGGCGGACTCGCGCGGGCGCAGGTAGAGCGCGTGGGGCGCGAACGACACGGGCTGCGAGTAGTCGAAGCGCGTGAGGTGCGTGAGGCGGAGAAACATGGCGGGCGGCGCGGGGCGTGTTGCAGGAATGGTTCCAACCGCGAGCGCGTTCCGCGAGGGAGCGGCGCTACGCGAGCGCGGGCGCCGGGGCGGGCGGGCTCGCGGGCGCGGGCGCGTTGGCGTCGCGCACGGTGACATCGACAAGGAGGGAGCGCGTGGGCGCGCCGCGGTAGGTGCCGCTGACGGGGCGGATGTCGGCGTAGTCGCGGCCGACGGCGATCTTGATGTAGCGCTGATCGGGGGCGCGGTCGTGGGTGGGATCGTAGCCGGCCCAGCCGTGGCCGGGGACCATGACCTCAATCCAGGCGTGGGAGGCCTCGAGTTCGTCGGGGCGGCGGAGGTCGTTAAAAAAATAACCGCTCACGTAGCGGGCGGGGATGCCGGACTGGCGGCAGAGGCCGAGGGTGACGTGCGCGTAGTCCTGGCAGACGCCGGCGCGGAGCTTGAGGGCGTCGGGCGCGCGCGTGGTCACGCCGGTCGCCTTGGGGGAATACTTGAAGGTCTTGAACACGTGGCCCGCGAGGCGGCACGCGTCGGCAAACACCGTGGTGCGGCCGGCGGCGAGCGCATCCTTCGCCTCGGCCCAGAGCGTGACGTCCTCGGGGACGTAGTTGGAGGGCGAGAGAAACTCGGCGTGGAATTCGCGCTCGGGAAACGTCTCCAGTTCCGCCGAGGGCGAATCGGCCACGGGGCGGCGCTCGGCGTCCGGCACGGTGTCGACCTCGGAGACGGCCTCGATGACGAGCTTGCGGTGGCCGCGCGCGAGATCGAAGTAGTGGACCATGTTGCCGTAGAAGTCGCGATACTCGCGCTGCGAGATCTTCGGGCGATCGGGCTTGAGGCGCAGCTCGAAACTCCGGCACGTCTGCGTCTCGTCGTCCACGGGGCGCAGGCGTGCCTCGTTGAAGCTGTCGTGGGCGATGCCCGAGTAAACGAACGTGGTGCGGTGGAGGAGGCGAAGGTGCATGGACAGGCGCGCGGCCCGGGGAGACGACAGGGAGCAAGGAGTTGGCCGAAAGGAGAAGGCAAAACTTCCCGCGGTCGGCGCGGCGGAGGGCGGCGCGCTACTGCTGCTGCGTCTGCTGGTGCTGTTGTTCGCCCGGCTCGGATTCGGCGGGGTAGAACATCGTGGTCTCGACGACCTCGGTGCCGATGGCTTCGAGCGTCGATTGCACCTCGAGGAGAAACTCGTGCAGCCCGCGATCCTGGAGCACGTCGGTGATCGTGAGGGATTGGAGATCGGCGAGGAGGCGGCGCGAGGCGCGGGCGGCGCCGGAGTGGGGCCGCGCGGTCGTCTCGCCGAGGATGCGGCGGAGGAGCTCGTCGACCTGCGCGACGCAAAAGTGGAGCGAACGGGGAAACGAATCCGAGAAGATGAGAAACTCGGCGACTTTCCACGGAAGGATTTCGCGGACGTAGAAGCGCCGGTAGGCCTCGAGCGCGCTGGCGCTGCGGAGGACGGCCTGCCACTGCGCGGTGTCGACCGCGCCGCCGACGTCGGTCGCGCTCGGGAGCAGGATGTGGTATTTCACGTCGAGGATGCGGGTGGTCTTGTCGGCGCGCTCGAGGTAGCGGCCGAACTCGATGAACTCCCAGCCCTCGCTGCGGAAATACGTGGAGGCGGTGAGGCCCTGGAACAGGTGGGCGCCGCGCTTGATGCTGTTGAAAAATTCGGCCGCGCCGGTCGCCCAGATTTCGTCGGCGGTGCGCGCCTGGAGCTGGAGGTAGAGCTCGTTGATCGTTTCCCACATCTCGAGGGAGATCTGGTCGCGGATCATGCGGGCGTTTTCGCGGGCGGCGTTGACGCAGGAGCGGATGGAGTTCGGGTTGCGCGCGTCGAAGGCGAAAAACGCCGTGACCGTGCGGCTGTCGGCGACCTTGTGGAGTTTCTTGAACAACTCCTCGTCGCCCGAGCTGGCGATGATGGAGCCCCAGTGCTCCTTGATGGTGGAGTCGTTGAAGCCCTGGAAATCGAGGAGGAGCTGGAGGTTGACGTCGAGGAGGCGGGCGAGGTTTTCGGCGCGCTCGATGTAGCGGCTCATCCAATAGAGCGAGTGCGCGACGCGGGAGAGCATCACGGTCGCCTGCGGGCGGAGCAGGGGCGGGGCGGAGGGAGCTTTGGCGGCGGGCATGGGGGCGTGGAGGAATCGGCAATCTAGAATCTGAAATCTAAGATCTGAGATCTCGGAATTTCCGGAGTTCGGGATTGGAAATCCGAGATTTCAGATGGCCGACATTTAGTTTCACGATTTCCGACTCAGGCATTTCCCTGCAGCACCCACGTGTCCTTCGAGCCGCCGCCTTGGGAGGAGTTGACGACGAGGGAGCCCTTGCGGAGCGCGACGCGGGTGAGGCCGCCGGGGGTGACGGTGATTTTGTCGCCGTAGAGGATGTAGGGACGCAGGTCGATGTGGCGGCCCTCGAGGCGGCCGTCGCACCACGTGGGCGAACGCGAAAGCATGATCGGGTCCTGGGCGATGAAGTTGCGCGGCTGCGCGGCGACTTGCGCGCGGAAGCTGGCGCACTCCTCCTTCGTCGAGGCGGGGCCGATCAACATGCCGTAGCCGCCGGCCTCGTTGGCGGATTTCACGACGAGTTTCTCGATGTTCTCCAGGATGAATTTCCGGTCCGCCATCTCGGAGGCGAGGTAGGTGTTTACGTTCGGCAGGATGGGGTCCTGGTCGAGGTAGTATTTGATGAGCTTGGGGACGTAGGCGTAGATGACCTTGTCGTCGGCGACGCCGGTGCCGATGGAGTTGGCGAGGGCGACGTTGCCGGCGCGGTAGGCGTTGACGAGACCGGTGACGCCGAGCATCGAGTCGGCGCGGAAGACGGACGGGTCGAGAAAATCGTCGTCGATGCGGCGGTAGATCACGTCGACGGGCACGAGGCCGGCGGTGGTGCGCATGTAAACGCGCGTGTCGCGCACGACGAGGTCGCGCCCCTCGACGATCGGGATGCCCATCTGGCGGGCGAGGAAGCAGTGCTCGAAGTAGGCGCTGTTGAACACGCCGGGCGTGAGCAGCACGACGCTCGGTTTCGCGGCGCGATCAGGCGCGAGGTGGAGCAGCGCCTTGAGCAGATCGTCGCCGTAGGTCTCGACCGGGCGCACGCCGTAGCTCTGGAAAAGATTGGGAAACGCGCGCCGCATGGCCGCGCGGTTTTCGAGCATGTAGCTGGCGCCGGACGGGCAGCGGAGGTTGTCCTCGAGCACGAGGTAGTTGCCGCGGTCGTCGCGGATGAGATCGGTGCCGCAGACGTGGACGTAAATTCCGCGCGGCACGGTGAAGTTCATGAACTCGCGCCGGAAATGTTTCGCGCCGAGGACGAGGGCGGGCGGCACGATTTTGTCCTTCAGCGCCTTTTGGTCGTGGTAGACGTCGTGGAGGAAAAGGTTGAGCGCCGTGATGCGTTGCACGAGCCCGGCTTCGATGCGCGCCCACTCCTGCGCGGGGATGATGCGCGGGATGAGATCAAAAGGGAAAATGCGCTCGGTGCCCTGCGCGTCGTTGTAAACGGTGAACGTCACGCCGCGGCGCAGGAACGCGAGGTCGACGGCGGCGCGGCGGCGGTCGAACTCGTCGGGCGCGAGCGTGCCGAAGCGGTCGGCCAGACGGCGGTAGTGCGGGCGCACGCCGTCGGCGGCGAGCATCTCGTCGAAGAAGTGGCCGAGTTCGTAGTGGGAGTTCAGGATCGACACGGAGGGTTTTGGCGAACGCGACGGGTTAGCAGGACGCTTGCCAGCGGAGCATCCATCTCGGCCTCGGCCGGTCAACGGCGCAGAGCGGTCGCCGCGTGGAGCGCCAGCCGGGCTTGTCGGCGCGGTTGACGGATGGGTTCCCCGGCCTATCGTCCGCCGCACCATGGGAGCCGCCGAAGCAGCTGCAACGACACTGGAGCTACCGCCCGGTTTGATGCAGGCTTCCGGGATGACGGCGGGGGCGTTGAAACTCGAGCTGGCGCTGGCGCTTTTCCACCAAGCCAAGCTTTCGTTCGGCAAGGCCCGTGAGCTGGCGGGGATGTCGGTGCCGGAATTTCAGCGGGAGCTGGGCCGGAGAAAAATCCCGATCCACTATGGAGTGGCGGATTTCGAGCACGACGTGGCGACCCTTAAGACGGCCGGAATGCTGTGATCGTCGTTAGCGATGCGTCGGTAGTGATCAACTTGAGCCGAATAGGGCGGCTCGGACTGCTGCGTGAAATCTATGGCCGGGTCGTCGTGCCGCTCGCGGTCGCAGGCGAAGTGGAACGAGGGGCCGCGGGATTGCTGGCTGCCGAGGCGAGCTGGATTGAGGTGACGTCGATCAAGCGCCGTGGGTTGGTCGATGAACTGGCCGAAGGGCTGGACCCGGGAGAGTGCGAGGCGATCGCGCTGGCGGTCGAAATGCGCGCGGACTTTCTCCTCATCGACGAGAATCTGGGCCGCGCCGCCGCGCTGCGTCTCGGCCTGAGGATCACCGGCCTCCTTGGGGTGCTGCTGGTGGCGAAGCAACGGCACCTGATCGTGGCCGTGGCTCCGAACATTCGGGCGTTGGTGGCGGAGGTATTCTGGCTCTCGGACGAGGTGATCGCTCGGGTCCTGCGGCAGGCCGGCGAATAGATGAACCGGCCCCGCGCCAGCGACGGGTGCGTGGGCGACTAGAGCGCGTGCAGGGCGCGCTTGCTGACGGCGAGGGCGGCTTCTTTCACGGCTTCACTCATGGTCGGGTGCGCGTGGACCGTGCGGGCGAGGTCTTCGGCGCTGCCGCCGTATTCCATGTGCGTCACGATTTCGCTGATGAGTTCGCCGGCGTTGCGGCCGAGAAGTTGGGCGCCGAGGATTTTGTCGGTCGTGGCGTCGGCGATGATTTTCACGAAGCCGTCGGCGGCGTCGGCGGCGAGGGCGCGGCCGTTGGCGGCGAAGTTGAACTTGCCGACGTTCACCGCGAGGCCGCGCTTTTTCGCTTCGTCTTCGCCGAGGCCGACACTCGCGACCTCCGGATCGGTGTAAACGATCGCGGGCACGAGGTCCCAATTCACGTGGCCGGCCTTGCCCGCGATCCACTCGGCGACAGCGACGCCGTCTTCCTCGGCCTTGTGCGCGAGCATCGGGCCGGCGACGACATCGCCGATGGCCCAGACGCCGGGGGCGGTGGTGCGGAGGTGGGCGTCGACTTGGATGCGTTTTTTTTCGTCGAGCTGCACGCCCGCGGCGGGGAGGTTGAGGGAATCGGTGAACGGGCGGCGGCCGACGGCGACGAGGACCTTGTCGGCGGGGAAGGAGAGCTTTTCGGTGCCGCGTTCGGCGGTGAGGACGCCGTTGGCGAAGCCGGTGACTTTCGCGCCGGTTTCGATTTTCAGGCCCTGCTTCTGCATGAGGCGCGTGAAATTGCGCACGATGTCGGCGTCGTAGCTCGCGATGATGCTCGGGAGAAATTCGACGACGGTCACATCGCTGCCGAGGCGCGCCCAGACGGAGCCGAGTTCGACGCCGATGACGCCGCCGCCGACGACGACGAGATTCTTAGGAACGGAATCAAACGCGATCGCGTGGTCGGAGGAGACGACGGTGTGGCCGTCGAATTTGAGGAAGGGCAGCTCGACGGGGGCGGAGCCGGTGGCGATGACGATGTTTTTGGCGGTGAGGGTTTGGGCGGCGGGTGCGTCGGAGGGAGCGCCAGCAAGCTGGCGGCCTACGGGGGCGACGGTGATCGTATTTGGGGAAATGAACGACGCGGTGCCGGTGAGGACGGTGATCTTGCGGGCCTTCGCGAGCTGGGCGACGCCGCCGGTGAGCTTGGCGACGACGGCGTCTTTCTTTTTCAGGAGCGTGGTGAGGTCGAGTTCGACGGAGCCGAGTTTCACGCCGTGTTCGGCGGCGTGTTGCTTCGCGAAAACGTAGTGCTCAGAGGAGGAGAGCAGCGCCTTGCTGGGGATGCAGCCAACGTTGAGGCACGTGCCGCCGAGGGCGGGGCGTTTCTCGACGAGCGCGACCTTGAGGCCGAGTTGCGCGGCGCGAAACGCGCACACGTAGCCGCCGGGACCGGCGCCGATGACGATGAGGTCGAAGTCCATGGGAGTAGCGAGTAGCGGGTAGCGAGTAGTGAGTAGAAAAGGCAGCGGGTGGGGCGTGCGGTCTGGTATGCTCGCTACCCGCTGCTCGCTACTCGCTACTTCAAGTTCAGATTCCGATGATCAGGCGGGCCGGGTCCTCGATGGCTTGCTTCACTTTCACGAGGAAGGTGACGGCTTCGCGGCCGTCGACAAGGCGGTGATCGTAGCTGAGCGCGAGGAACATCATCGGGCGGATGACGACCTGGCCGTTGAGGGCGATGGGGCGCTCGTTGATCGCGTGGAGGCCGAGGATGGCGGCTTGCGGCGGGTTGATGATCGGGGTCGAGAGCATCGAGCCGAAGATGCCGCCGTTCGTGATCGTGAAGACGCCGCCTTCGAGATCGGCGAGGGTGATTTTTCCGTCGCGGGCGCGCTTCGCGACGTCGGCGATGGATTTCTCGATGTCGGCCATGCCGAGGGTGTCGCAGCCGCGCACGACGGGGACCATCAGGCCGCGTTCCGTGGAGACGGCCATGCCGAGGTCGAAGTAGTGATTCTGGACGATGCTGTCGCCGTCGAGCTGGGCGTTGACGCCGGGGACTTCGCGCAGGGCGTGGACGACGGCTTTCGCGAAGAACGACATGAAGCCGAGCTTGAGGCCGTGCTTCTTCACGAAGTCGTCCTGGTATTTCGTGCGCAGGGCGATGACCGCGGACATGTCGACCTCGTTGAACGTGGTCAGCATCGCGGCCTCGTGTTGCGCGGCGACGAGGCGCTGGGCGATCTTCGCGCGGAGGGGGGACATTTTTTTCCGGGTCTGGCGCGCGGACGCGGCGAGGGGCGCGGAAGAATTTTCGATTTTGGATTTTGGATTTTCGATTGGGGCGGTGGGAGCGGGCGCGGGCGCAGGGGCAGAGGGCGGCAGGTTCGCCGGAGCGCCAGCAAGCTGGCGGCCTACGGGGGAGGCGCTCAGCATATCGCCTTTCGTGACGCGGCCGGCTTTGCCGGTGCCGGCGATGGTCGCGGGGTCGAGGCCGGTCTCGGCGGCGAGGCGGCGGACGGCGGGGGATTCCGAATTCTCGATTTTCGATTTGGGATTTTCGATGGCGGCGACGGGGGGAGCGCCAGCGAGCTGGCGGCCAACGTCGGAGTCGATGGTGGCGACGACTTGGCCGATCTTCACCTCGTCACCGGCGGCGGCTCTGAAGGAAATTTTTCCCGCGGACTCGGCGGTGGCTTCGCTCGTGATTTTGTCGGTCTCGAGCTCGAAGAGCGGCTGATCTTTTTTCACGAGGGCGCCGTCGGCGACGTGCCACTTTGCGAGGATGCCGGAGGCGATGGATTCGCCCATCGGGGGAATTTTGACGTCGAATGAGGGCATGGGAGGAAGGGGGTGGGAAGTAGTGAGTAGCGGGTAGCGAGTAGGAAGCCAGCGAGCGGTTGCGGTAGGTGTGGAAGCGACGGATCGAAATGCTCGCTGCTCACTACCCGCTTCTCGCTACTTTGTGACTCACAGGTTGAAGGCGTCTTGGAGGAGGGCGGAGAGTTCGAAGCGGTGCAAGGAGAGCGCGCCGACGGCGGGGGACGCGGCGGCGTCGCGGCCCGCGTAGAGCGGGAGGAAGCCGAAAATCTTGTTGAGCTCCGGCGCGATGTAACCCCAGGCGCCCATGTTCTGCGGCTCCTCCTGACACCAGACGATGCGCGCGCCGGAGTAGTGGTCGGCGAGGGCGGCGAGCTTGTTGCGGTGGAGCGGGTAGAGCTGCTCGATGCGGACGATGGCGGTGTCGGTGATTTGTTTTCGCGCGCGGTGGTCGACGAGGTCGTAGTAAACCTTGCCGGAGCAGAAGAGGACGCGCTTCGGTTTTTCGGGCGCGGCGGGATCATCGATGATTTCCTGGAAGGAGCCGGTGGTGAACTCGTCGAGTTTCGAGACGGCGGCGGGGTTTCGCAGGAGTGATTTCGGAGACATCACGACGAGCGGTTTCTTCACGTCGCGCTTCACCTGGCGGCGGAGGGCGTGGAAAAAATTCGCGGGCGTGGTGATGTTGGCGACCTGGATGTTGTCCTCGGCGCAGAGCTGGAGAAAGCGTTCGAGGCGCGCCGAGCTGTGCTCGGGGCCCTGGCCTTCGTAGCCGTGCGGGAGGAGCAGCACGATGCCGCTGGTGCGCTGCCACTTCGATTCGCCGGCGGCGAGGAACTGATCGATCACGACCTGCGCGCCGTTGGCGAAGTCGCCGAATTGCGCCTCCCACATGCAGAGCAGGTTGGGAAAATTGAGCGAGTAGCCGTAGTCGAAGCCGAGCACGCCAGCCTCGCTAAGCAGCGAGTTGTAGATGCAGACTTGGGCCTGGTTCGGATC
>JBEANZ010000308.1:0-4348 GCA_041165185.1 Verrucomicrobiota bacterium
TGCTCATGGTAGGCGGTCCACGCGATGAACGCGATGCTGCCCACGAGGCTCGCGGGGCTGCGGATGATCTCGTTGGCGACGGTGGTGAGGGTGACCTGGAGCTGGTTGGCATCGGCGAGGCCGCGGGAGAGAAGGTCGCCGGTGGAGTTTTTTTGGAAAAACGACAACGGGAGCACCTGGAGCTTGCGGAAGAAATCGAGCCGGATGGCCTCGAGCACGCGCGTGCCGACGAGTTGGACGAGGTAGGTGTTGAGATAGGTGGCGACGCCGCGAATCGTGAACACGAACGGAATCCAGAGGGCGACGACGGCAAGTTCCCAGGTGGTCAGCGGCACGGGGTGTTCGCCGAAGATGACGGGAAACACCTGATCGATCATCACCGGCAGGCCGGCGCCGGACGCGAGGCCGGCGAGTATGCCGCAGAGAATCGCCGCGATGAGGAGACCGCGCTGCGGGCGCAGGTAACTAAGATAGGGACGAAAGCGGCGGATCATGCGGCGGCCGATAGAACGCGGCGGGCGGGCGGCGTTCCACTTCTATTTTTGGAAGGCGGGCAACGGACTCGGCGGACGGGGACGCCCGCTGGTTCGGGGCAAGGTCGGGTCGGAGACCGCGCCCTACGTTTCAATCCTTCGACGAGCGGACGTCCAACGCGTCGCGCAGGCCGTCGCCGAGGAAGTTGAGCGAGAAGAGCGTGAGCGAAAAAATCGTGCCGGGGAAAATCAGGAGCCACGGGAATTCCTCCATTTTCTCGCGGCCGTCGTTGATGAGCACGCCCCACGAACTCATCGGCGGCTGCACGCCGAGGCCGAGGAAACTCAGGAAACCTTCCAAGAGCATCACGCCGGGGATCGTGAGGGTGACGTAGACGACGACGGGGCCGAGGATGTTGGGCAGGATGTGGCGGAAAATGATCCGGCGGCGGCCGAAGCCGAGCGAGCGGGCCGCCTCGATGAATTCCATTTTCTTCACCGACATCACCTGCCCGCGGACGATGCGCGCCATCGTGAGCCACTCGACGGCGCCGATGGCGAGGAAGAGCAGGATGATGTTTTTCCCGAAGAGGACCATCAGTAGAATCACGAAAATCGCGAAGGGCAGGGAATACATGATGTCGACGGCGCGCATCATGAACGCGTCGAGCTTGCCGCCGAAGTAGCCGGCGACGGCGCCGTAAACGATGCCGATGGTGAGCGCGACAAACGTGGCGCAGAGGCCGACGGCGAGGGAGATGCGGCCGCCGTAGAGCACGCGCGCGAGCAGATCGCGGCCGGAGGTGTCGGCGCCCAGGATCAGGACGGAGCGCTGGAAGACGAATCCTTCGGCGGTGGTGCGCTCGCCTGCTTCGATTTTTCTGACCAAAGCCGCGATATCCGGGGCGGATTTCAGCGCGGCGAAGCCCGCGATTTTTCCGAGCGGATAGTTTTCGTAGTAGAACAGCTCGTTGCGATCGACGCGGTAGATTTTTACGAACGGCGTCAACGGCCGCGCCGGGCCGAGTTCGAGGCCTTGGGTTTGATACGACAGGTTGAGCGCGGAAGGCCCGACGATACAGGCGAGCGTGATGGCGGTAAGGGTCCAGAGGCCGAAGACGGCGAGTTTGTTCTTGCGGAGGCGCAGCCACGCGTCGCGCCATGGGGAGGTGCCTTGCTCGAGCGGCTCGGCGGTGGCAGCGGGAAGGGAAGCGGAAGCTGGAGAGGGAGAGGCCAAGAATTTTTTGGAACGCTAATCTCCGCTAATCTACGAGCCAATCAAGGCCGGCGGGCGGGAGGAAGGCGTTGAAACGCGGAGGGCGCGGAGGAAGGCGGAGTTTTCTCTGAGCACTCCGCGTCCTTCGCGTGATCCGCGTTTCAAGGATTGGGGGTTGGAAAGGCTTCTCATGATGGGGTCGAAGATGAGGGGAGGGCAGCGTTCCAAAATTCCTCACTCGAGGCGGACCTTCGGGTTCATCCACGCGGCGAGGATGTCGGTGACGAAGTTGAAGGCCATCAGCAGCGAGGCGTAGAGGATGACCGTGCCGAGGACCAAGGTGTAGTCGCGGTTGAAGGCGCTGTTGACGAACTCGCGGCCGACGCCGGGCACCTGAAAAATCTGCTCGATGACGAACGAGCCCGTGAGGATGCCGGCCATGCCGGGCCCGAGCCACGAGACGACCGGGAGCAACCCCCCGCGCAACGCGTGGCGCGAGATGATGCGCCACTCCGAGGCACCCTTGGCGCGCGCGGTGCGGATGAAATCCTGGTTGAGCACCTCAAGCATGCCGCCGCGCGTGAGCCGCGAAATCGGCGCGGCATAGGCGAAGCCGAGCACGAGCACCGGCAGCACGCGGTCGGCGGGCGAATACCAACCGGAGGCGTTGAACCAACCGGCGTTAATCGCCAGCGCGAGCACGAGCAGCGGCCCGACCACAAACGTCGGAATCGAAATGCCCACCATGCCGAAAGACGACGCGACGTAGTCGATCCAGGAGTTGCGCTTTGCGGCGGCGAGTGTGCCGAGGCCGATGCCGACGAGGAGCGCGAGGGCGAGCGCCTCGGCGCCGAGTTCGGCGGAGACGGGGATCTTGTCGGCGAGGATTTCGTTGACGGTGCGATTCGGGTATTTGAACGACGGGCCGAGTTCGCCGTGCGCAAGCTTGCCGAGGTAGTCGAGGTATTGGCGCCAGAGCGGTTGGTTGAGGCCGTAGTGAGCCTCGAGGTTTTTCAGGATTTCCGGCGTGACGGCCTTCTCCGCCGTGAACGGCCCGCCGGGCACGAAACGCACCATGAAAAACGTCGCCGTCACCACGAGAAACAGCGCGAGCAGCGACTGGAGGAAACGCGACGTGATGAAGCGGAGCATGAGGGGCGGAGGCAGAGAGAGGGCAGGAGTGCGCGGGCTTGGCAAGCGTGGCAAACCGTAGTGGCCCGAGCGAAACGGGGCGGAGGGCGGGAACGCCAATCTCCGCTAATTTTTCGGAGGCGAAAGTCGCGGCGCAAATGTGCGGGCTTCGCCTGATCGGCGAAGCGCGGGCGCGGTTCTTGGTGGCACGGGCGATCTGATACCATTTACGAGCTGTCTTTTGGACCGCAGGGCCGCCGCTTGCCGGCGTGCCGTCGCGATTATCACGTGCGCTACGCGACGGCTCGGCGGCCAGCGCCGGCCCTACGAAAGACCAATCGCGTTCAGCAAATGGGATGGCCGTGCGGTAGGCTCCCGGGCCGGGCGATCCGAGCGATGGAATCGCCTGCAAGCAGGCTCCGACCGTGTCGGGCGAACGAGCGCGATTCCACGTATGAATCGCGCCTACGGCTTCGTCGGCTGCGGCGCGGGCGGGTCGACGAACCGTTGCACGCCGACGGCTTCGTAGAGTTCGGCGGGGTAGTAAACCACGCCGCCTTTCATCACGAGTGCGATGCGCCGGATGGCCGCGATGTCCGCGGTCGGATCGCCGGCGACGAGGATGAGGTCGGCGTTTTTGTGGCGCTCGATCGAGCCGGCTGAGTCGAGGGTGTCGGTGAACTTGGCGCCGTTCCACGTCGCGATGCGGAGCGCGTCGGCGGCGGAGATGCCGGCTTTCACGTAGAGCTCGAGTTCGCGGTGCAGGGTGAAGCCGGCGATGTCGTCGGTGCCGGCGAGGAGCGGGATACCGGCGCGGTGCGCGCGCAGGACAAACTCCAGGCACTTCGCGTAGGAGGCGCGGAAGCGCGGGGCGTTTTCGTCGGTCACGTCCATCGAGTTGGTGCGCCACGCGCGGGATTGCGCGACGGGGAGGTGCGCGGCGATGGCGGCGAAGGACGGGTTCATCTCGCCCTGCTTTTGGTTAAACATCCCCTCGAACGCCGTGAGCGTCGGGTCGATCGCGACGTGGCGTTCCTTCAGCAAATCGAGAAACGCGGTCACGCGCGGCGAGGCGAGGTCGAGCGTGTGCGCGTAGTCGCCGATGAGGTAGAAACGCGCGAGCGTGCGGGTGTCGTCGCCGGGCTTCACGAAGAAATTCAGGAGCACCTGGTTGATGTGTTGAATCTCATCGTAGCCGGCACGGACCGCTTCCTCGGCGCGCATGAAGGCGGGGATGTGGCCGCTCACGCGCAGGCCGCGTTGGTGGGCGTAGGCGGCGGCGGGCGCGACCCATTCGGGTTTGAAGGAGTTGTAGATCTTGATCTGGCGGAAACCGTGCTGGGCATACCAGTCGATGGCGTCTTTGGCGCCTTGGACATCTTTGACGACGAAACCCATGCGGGCGGAGAAGGGGCTCTCGCCTTCGATGAAACCGGCGGGCGAGATGCGTGGGCCGATGGCGTCGCCCGCGTCGATGCGAGCCATCAGTTCGGCGAGGGTGGCGTTGTCATTGCCCATGTCGCGGACG
>JBEANZ010000309.1:0-6766 GCA_041165185.1 Verrucomicrobiota bacterium
TATTCGCCCTCGACGCGGACGGTGGTGTTCTTGAACGGCTGCCACGTCGTCGCGACAAAAGCGCGGCGGCTGTCGTCGTAGCCGGGCGTGATGAAATACTCCTTGTTCTCGCGCAGCGTGATGAGGCGCAGCGCGAGTTTCTTCGGCACGATCACCTGGCTCACGTCGAACACGGTGCGCTCGGAGCCGTAACTGTCGGCGCGGAGGGAAATCTTCTGGCGGTTGCGCGTGAGATTTGCCCGTGCGGAGGTGCTCTCGGCGGTGCCGGCTGAGCCGCCGAGGCCGAACTGCACGGCGTTGGCGCCGCTCACGAGGGAGAAGCGCTCGGTGTTGTAGGAGTCGGCCTCGATGGTGGTGCGGAAATAATTCCGCGTGCGGTCGATGTTGCCGAGGCCGCGGGAATTGCCCGAGTCATCGGCGATGTTGCGCGAGCCGGGGCGCGAGTCGGCGTTGCCGTTGACGTTGTCAAAGTAGGTCTGCGTCGTCGCGGAAAAGAGAAACGCCTCGTCGGTCGTGGTCGCGCCGATGTCGTCGAGAAAATCCTTGGTGAACACCTGCACCTGCCCCGCGACATCCGCGAGGTCGATCTTGCCGCGGCCGCCCTGAAGGATCGCGGTGGACTGGTAGCCATGGACGGACTCGGGACCGACCTCAAATGGCGAGAGCACGATGGTCTCGTCCTTGCCCGGATCGGATGAACGAGAAGGCGCGGCGGCCTTCGGCGCGGCCACCGGCGCGATGGCTTGGGCGCGCAGCGACGGAACGAAAGGAAGACAGAGCGCTGCGAGGACGAGCGCGACGGGGCGGGAACGCTTCATGCCCGTGAGCATGGCGGGCTCGCGGAGAAGGCTTCAAGCCCTGCGTTCCGAGAAACTCGGGACGCTTGATGCCGGCGACGAGGCTCACGCGTGACGCGCGAGCCGCTGCGTGTTTGCGAAGGTCGCCAACGGATTTTCCTTCAAAGCGCATCGCACTTTCTCGCAGGTCAGGTGGCGGCAACAAGAGTGTCGTCGTTCCGGCTTGGCGCAATTCCGCCGGGCCTGCTACGGATGGTCGTGATGAAAATCCTCACTCTAATTCTCCCCGCGATGTTGATGGTCCTCGGCAGTGGCACGGCGGCCGCGCCGGCGGCCCCGGGCGTGCCAGTTTATTTCGGCACCGGCGGCCCGGGCGCGAAAGGCATCTATCGGTCAACCTTTGATTCGCAGAACGGGAAACTCAGCGCGTCCGAGTTGGTGGCGGAGGTGGGGTCGCCGGGGTTTCTCGCGGTGCATCCGCAGGGCGACAAACTCTACGCTGTCGCAAATTTCCCCGGCGGACCCGGCGCAATCGGTTACAAAATCAAATCGGGCGGCGCGCTCGAGGTGATCAACTCCGCGCCGACTGGCGACGGCGGCGGCGCGCACATCGCCGTGCATCCGAGCGGAAAGTTTCTGCTCACCGCGCAATACGGCGGCGGCTCCACCGCGCTGTTTCCCCTCGATGCGGAGGGCCGGCTCGGCCAGGCGCAGCTCACCAAGCACGAGGGCGGCTCGCGCGTTGTGCCCGACCGCCAGGACAAATCGCACGCGCACATGTGCGCGTTTTCGCCGGACGGACGCTTCGCGCTGGTGCCGGATCTCGGGCTCGATGGCATCGTGATCTACCGCCTCAACCTCGAGGCGCCCGCGATCACGCGGCACGGGTTTGCGGCGTCGGTGCCGGGCGGCGGGCCGCGGCACATGAAGTTTTCGCCGGACGGAAAATTTATCTACCTGCTGAACGAGCTGGCGTCGTCCGTGACGACGTTTGCGTGGGACGCCGCGGCGGGCACGGCGAAGCAGCTCGCGACCGTGCCGGCGCTCAGCGAGGAGACGAAGGCGAAGGAGACGTTCAACTCGGCGGCGGAAATCCTCGTGCACGCGAGCGGCAAGTTTCTCTACTCGTCCAACCGCGGCCACGATTCGGTGACGGTCTATCGCGCCGACCCCTCGACCGCGGCGCTGCGCGTGATCCAACTGCAGCCGGTGCGCGGAGCGTTTCCGCGCAACATCAATCTCTCCCCAGACGGCCGCTGGCTCCTCGCCGCGGGCGCCGACTCCAACACCGTATCGGTGCACAAGGTCGACCCGGCCACCGGCGAGCTGACCTATCTTACGAAGGGCGTGATCAACGTGCCCGCGCCCATCTGCATCGTCTTCGCGAAGCCGTAACGAGCGACGCAGCCGACCGCGGAAACGCGCTACCGGCCCGCCGCTCGCTCGGGCTCGACGCGGATCAGCCACGTCCAATTTTTTCCCGGCGCGAGCACGATCTGGCCGGTTTGCGTGTTGAGCGAATTGTGCAGGCCGACGAAGGGCTCGGGGCAAAAATACCCCTCGGCCGTGCCGCCCCAGAGGTTGAACTGGACGAACGGCGATGCGGGCGTGGATTGCGCGTGGTGCGTCACCTTCACGCCGAGTCCGCCCGCATCGCTCACACGAAACCACGGATCGCCGTCGTAGGCGCCGACCGACATCGCGGGCACGAGCTGCTGTTTTGCGAGCGGCGTCACGGGAGCGAAGCGGCGCTCGCGCGTCGTGCCGTCGGGCGCGCCGTTCGCCCCGCGCAGATATTCGAAACGCGACGGGCTCTCGATCGTGAAACCCTCTGCCGTGGAGCCTGGGAGCAGCGGCACGGCGAAGGCGATGTGGTTGCCGATGGAAAAGAACATCGGCGCCGCGTTGTCCGCCGCGGCTTTCACCTCGTGGTGGATTTCGACGCGACCTTCGGTCACCCGGTAGGTGACGTGCATCGCGAAGCCGAAGGGGTAGTGCGTGCGGGTTTCGGCGTCGTCCTTTAGCACGACTTCGACCGCGGCCTCCGTTGCGTTCGCCCACGTGCGCACGACCTGCCACGGCTTGAGCCGAGCGAAGCCATGCTGCGGCATCGGGTAGCGTTTCCCTTGGTAGTCGTAGGCGCTTTCGATTTTTCCGTTCACGGGCGTCGCTGTCGCGGGGACGCTCGAACCCACCGCCGGCCAGAGGATTGAGGCTTTGCCGCGAAATCCGGAAGCGGATTTGTAGTCGCGGCCGCGATAGAGCAGCTCGACCCAGCGACCCTGAAACTCGACGGCCACGCCGGACAACTCGCCACCTTGGGTCGGCGCGACCGCGGCCTCGAGGCGGCTCGCCTCATCGCGCAACACGATGAGCGGAATTTTCTCCGCGGTCGTCGTTTCGCGCAGCGAATAACGCGGCGGTGTCGCGGCCACGGCGGGCGAAACCACGCCGGCAACCATCAGCGCGAGTGCGCAGCAAACAAGAGTTCGAACCAAGCCGGACCAATGCATTTGAACCACGGATGGACACGGATAGACACAGATCAAGGCAGGGCTCTTTGGAGTTTGATCCGTGTTCATCCGTGTGATCCGTGGTGGAATTCTACTTCGGTTGATTGGTCGCGGTTCCGCCGTGCTGTGTTCATCCGTGGTTTCCTTCTGTCTGGTCACAGCGAAGTAGTTCATCGGGCAAACGCCCTCGTCACGCGGCGCACGCGGCCGTCTTCCTTCGTCATGAAAAACAGATCGCCCGTTTGCTCGTCGTAGCCGATGCGGAGGTGCGCCCGTTTGGTGCGCGAGAGCGCAGCGATGCTGGTGGCGGCGCCGTCGCGCTCCACGTTCAGCTCGTAGACTTTGGTGTCCGAGAGTTTTTCATCCATGCGCATGAAGAAGAGGCGGGCCGTCACAATATCGCCGAAAATGTAGCGGTGCCGCAGGGCCTCGATCGGACCCGTGTAAACGAATCCACCGGAGATCGCCTTGCCATCGGTGTGGTCGTAGGTGCCGAAGGGCAGACGATACGGCGCGAGCTCGGCGGGCGTCGCGGGTTGGACGACTTTGGCGTCCTTCATGACATCGACGCGCGCGCGGCCCTCGATCTTGTTCCAACCGTAGTCGCCGCCCTTTTCGATCAGGTTGATCTCCTCGACATTCGACTCGCCGATGTCGGCCACGATGAGCCGCTTTCCATACGAGAGGTCCCAGCACATGCGGTGCGGGTTGCGAAAGCCGTAAGCCCAGATCTCCGGGCGGGCCAACGGGTCCGCACTCTGGGCGAAAGGATTGTCGGCCGGAATTCCGTAGCCGCCGGCCGGGGCGTTTTTGCCGCGCGGGTCGATCCGCATGAGAGTGCCGAGCAGCGAGCGCGGTGTGTGCGAAAGCTCCGGCATCTTCAAATTCACCGAGCCGCCGTCGCCGACGCCGATGAAGAGCAGGCCGTAATCGGGATCGTTGCGATCCGTCACCGGCGCGAACGCGATGTCCTGGCAGCCGTGCGCCGTCGTGGGCGTTTTGAGTCGCAGCACTTCGCGGCGAGTTCCGGCGAAACGATCGGCCGCCGGGTCGCTCGCACGCCACTCCGACAGGATCCAATAGAGCGGCGGCGTGACGAAGTTTGGGATGACGACGTTGTCATACCACGCGTCGTTGATGGCGGGTTGGCTCGGCGTAATCTCGGCGTGCGTCGTGTAGAAAAGTCCGTTGCGCAGAAAATCCGGATGAAACGCGAAGCTGCCCAAGCCCGTGGCGATGCCCGGCTCGAAGACGAAGGCGGGGAACCGGTCGCGGATGTCCAGAAACACGGCGGGCTGCCGATCCTTCACGCGGTAGATCACGCCCATCTGATCGCTGATGAACACCGCGCCGTCCTTGCGCGGGCTGCTGCGCAGCGTCGCGATGCCCTTGTCGGGCCGACGATTCGGTGCGAGCGGAATTTGCACCCAGTCCTCCAGCTCGATCACGAGCGAGGATTTTTCCACCGGCGGGGCCAACCGGATTTCTTTTCCCGTCGGCGGCGTGAGATCGACGGCGAAGGGCGCGAGTCTGGATTTCTCCGTCTCGCTGTCGATGTGGGCCAACATCGCCACGAGCTGATCCTCCGGCAACGCCGCGAACGGCGGCATCACGACCTTGTAGCGGCGAAAGAGCGCATTCGCGCGCGGGTTGCCCGACGCAATGACCGCCGCCGGATTGCGGAGGTGGCGCAGCAGTTCTTCCTGCGTGAGCACGCGAGTGACTCCGCCCAGCGGTGGCCCGATGCCATCGCGATCGAGCACATGGCAGCCAGCGCAGAGCTGGGTGAAGAGCGTGCGCCCTTGGTTGAGGGTTGCCTCGTCGCGCGGGTAGTTCGGCGGTGGCGATAGCAGCGGCGGCGCGGCGGGTGACGGAGTTTGGACCGCACAAAATGAGGTCGAGACCAAAGCACCGAGAGCGACCAAGTCGCGCACGCAGAGGAAGATTTTTTTCGAAATCACGGGGTAGGGCGAAGGACAGAGCTGACGAGATGGAACGACTCTCCGCGCAACTGCCGTCCACACGCGAGCGAAAGTAGCGGCGCGAGCGGGCGCTTCCCTCTGCGACACGGACGATTCGGAGGGAGGGGATTTTTCTCGCGACGCTCGGGCGCAGCGCCGTCGTGGACGAGGCGTCTCGCCTCGTTGAACTAAGGCGGGACGTCTCAGCCACGGACTACAGATCAAAACTCGTGCTCGGAAAATTTGTCCGCTTTGCTGCTTGGCGGCAGCCTATGGGTAATTCCGCATGAACTCCGACTCCGAATTGCTGCGCCGTTACGTCGAGGAACGCTCCGAAGCCGCCTTCACGACGATCGTGCAGCGGCACATCGGACTCGTCTATTCTGTCGCGCTTCGCCGCGTCGGAGGCGACACCCATCTGGCGGAAGACGTGGCACAGAGAGTTTTCGGCGATCTCGCGCGCAAGGCCGCTTCGCTCTCGGACCGGGCGACGCTCGCCGGCTGGCTGTATGTAAGCGCGCACCGCGCCTCCGCCGCTACGGTGCGCGGTGAGCAACGCCGCAAAGCCCGCGAAGCCGAGGCCCATCTCATGGAAACGACGCTCACCGACTCCACGCCCGAGGCCGACTGGGCGCAGCTTCGCCCTGTCATCGACGACGCGATCGTCTCGCTCAAGGAGGAGGAGCGCGAGGCGATCGCCCTGCGCTATTTCGAGAACCGCTCGTTTGCCGAGGTTGGCACCACCCTGCGCGTGACGGAAGAAGCGGCGCGCAAGCGCGTCGCGCGCGCGGTCGACAAATTGCGCGCGCTGCTGGCCCACCGCGGCGTCACGTCCACCGTGACGGCCGTGGGCGTCGCGCTGACAGCAGTCGGCGTGGCTTCGGCTCCCCTAGGTCTTTCCGCGAAAATCGCCGGCCACGCGCTGGCCAACGCCGGCGCCGTCTCCGGTGGCTCAATTGCGAGCAGTCTCTTCAAAGTGGCGCTGCCCACCGCCGCCGTCGTCGTGATCGGCGGGCTGTTGATCAACACGCAGCGCGGCACCAACGGTCGATTGCGCGCCGAGCTCGCGCAACTTTCCTCCGAGAGCACCGCCATCGCCGCGCTCCGCGCGGAAAACAGCCGTATCGCCCGCGCCATCGCTGACGCGCAAGCGACTTCGCTGCCTCGGATGGAGCGCGCCATCCCACGTGCCACACTCGCCAGCGCGCCTCTCGCACCGCGGCCCGTGAGTGCCCAAGTGAGCGTCTCGCCCGAAGGCACGCTCAGTTGGAACCACGAGCCGGTGAACCTGCGGGATTTTCTAAAGCGACTCCACACGCTTCAGGCCGCCGCCGATCCGGAGGCGCGTATCGTGATCAACGGAGCCGGTGCCGAATTCCCTGCGCTCAACTACGTCATCGACGAAGTGCGCAAGGCTCAGATCGGGCATGTGACCATTGAGAGCGACGCGAAGCCCGATCCCAAATTCGGCGGCTCGTGGTTCTGAAGATCGTTA
>JBEANZ010000310.1:0-9763 GCA_041165185.1 Verrucomicrobiota bacterium
CTCGATTTTCGATTGGGGAGCGGGGCGGAGCGGGGCGAGTGATTCGAGGCGCGCGATGGCTGTGCGTAGGCTGCGAGCTTGCTCGCGCTTGTTTGCGGATGGCGGAGCGCCTGCAAGCAGGCGGCCTACGATTCGCGGCTGATGCCATCACCCATTTCGAACATCGGCTCGGCAATCGAAAATCGAGAATCGAAAATCGAAAATTCGCCGGCCCCGTGATCACGGCGCGAGGGTGAGCGTGTGTTTTGTTTCGCCGGGTAACAGCGGCGTAGGCTCGCCGCGCACCCAGGCGGCGTGGCCGGCGAGGTAGTGCGGCGAGAGCGGGTGGCCGCTTTGGCCGCCGGGCATGTGGAAGATCCCCTCGGCTTCGCGGCCGGGGGAGACCACGAGGCGTTGGCTCGCGCCGTGGCCGGGGGTCTGCACGCGGGGCATGTGGCGGTCGCCGGGGAGCGGATCGGCGGGGGCGTTGAGCCAGAAGGTAAGCCAGCCGGGGAGGACGCGCGCGAGGGGGTGGCGGATTTTGGCGGTGTTGCGGCGGCCCCAGGTCGCTTCGGCGAGGGGCGTGCCGGCGCGCGCGAGGTCGGTCACGATTTGATCGGCGGCGGCGAGGGCGAGGGCGTCCCAGTTTGCGTGGCGGGGGTCGAGGAGGTGCGGGGGTTTTTCACGGAGGAGGGCGCGGAGGGCGTCTTCGTAGTGGAAGCCGCGCCACGCGAATTCCTCGTAGGCTTCGGTGCAGGGGGCGAAGATGGGCGCGAGGGCGAGATCGGCGGCGTGTTCGCGGAAGGCGCGGACGAGGCGGTAGCCGACGGAGTCGACGGCCGCGCGGCCGTCCCATTTTTCGACGAGGGCGCGGAGTTCGGCGCGGGATTTTTTTTGCGCGAGGGCGGCGGGGGTGAGGGTGGCGAGGAGGTGTTGTTGCCACCAGCCGAGGAAGACGGCGCGGTCGTCGAGTTGCACGGCGAGGAGGTCCTTGGGCGTGGCGCGGGCGAGGGGGGTGAGGGCGTCGCGGATTTGCGCGGCGCGGGCGGGGGCCGAGGCGCCGGCGTCGCCGAGGAGCGCGCCGGCGGGACCGCCGAGGACGCGGTTGTTGGCGGTCCAGAGTTGGCCGGTGGCGGGGGATTTGATCACGGGGACTTCGTCGGGCGGGAGGAGGCCGTCCCAGCGGCGGTCGCCGTAGGTCCATTGGACGGGGAGGCGGCCGTCGAAGCCGACGCGGCGCGGGAGGCGGCCGGCGATGGTCCAGGCGATGGTGCCGTCGGCGGCGGCGAGGAGGCAGTTTTCGGCGGGGATGCCGGCGCGGTGGGCGATGGCGATGGCGGCGTCGAGGTCGGGGGCGGTTTCCATCTGCAACAGGCCGAAGTCCGACGCCTCGGGGTCGTGCGCGAGCCAGCGGTAGGCGAGGGGGCGTTTGCCGGTGTGGCCGACAATCGGGCCCCAGATGGTCCAGGGGACGGTGATTTCCACGGGCGCGCCGCCGCGCACGCGGATGGTCTCGGGGCGGTTTTCGATTTCGAGGTCCTTGTCACCGCTGCGGTAGACGGCGGGCCAGATGGAGTTGGGGACGACGATGACGAGGTCGCCGGTGTCGGCGTAGGCGTCGGTGAAGCCCCAGGCGACGCGGCCGTTGCTGCCGGCGATGAGCCCGGGGACGCCCGGGAGCGTGACGCCGACGGAGCGTTGGCGGCCGGCGGGGCCATCCCACTCGAGCGCGGCGCGATACCAGGTGTTGGGGAGCGCGTGGTCGAGGTGCATGTCGTTGGCGAGGAGCGCGGCGCCGGTGGCGGTGCGCGTGCCGGCGAGGGCGAAATTATTGGAGCCGGGGAAAACCTCCGGATCGCGGGCGGGGAACCAGGGCGACTGTGCGGGCGGTGTGGCGAGAACCGGCGCAGACGCGGGGGCGTCGGCGCGGACGAGGGCGTTTCCCGCGCGGGCGTCGAGGCGCGTGATGCGTTTGCGGAGGTCGAGCTGTTTCGCGGTGGGCATCGGGGCGAGCGGGGCGGTGGTGCCGTCGAGCGCGGCATCGCCGGGCGTGGCGGAGGGCGCGAAAAATTCCAGCGCGGCCTCGCCGAGCGTGTCGCGCAGCGCGGCGAGGGAGCGCTCGGTCGCCACGGTGCCGCCCTGCAAATCGAGGAACATCGCGTAGTTGACGAGGAGGCAGTCTCCGGGGAGCCACGGTTGCGGGGTGCTGCGGAGCGCGAGGTATTCGAAGGGGGCGCGGCGGAGGGCGGCGAGGCCGGCGTTGACGCCGGCGGCGTAGGCGTCGACGAGGATTTTCTCCTCGGGCGTGGCGCGCGCGTAGCCCTGCGCCGCGAGGCGGCGAAACCCGTGCAACCGCGCGCGGCGATCAACGGGGACGGCGGCGGGGCCGACGAGTTCGGCGAGTTCGCCGGCGGCGTGGCGGCGCTGGAGGTCCATTTGAAAAAACCGCTCCTGCGCGTGAAGAAAGCCCAGGGCGCGCAACACATCCGCCCGTGCCGCGCCGCTGATGGTGGGGACGCCGAGGGCGTCGCGCGTGATCGTGACGGGGGCGGCGAGGCCGGGGACGGCGGCGCGGCCATCGAGGAGCGGGAGGCTGGCGCGGAGCTGCGTGTAGAACCACGCGCCCGCCGCTGCGGCGAGCAGGGCGAGGGCGGCGACGGCGCACGCGAGGGCGCGGAGAATTTTGGCGGGGCGAAAGGTCACGGGAAAACGCCGACAGTGGGCGGCGCCGGGCCGCGCGACAAGCCGCCGCGCGGCCTATCGCGCGTCGAGGGCGCGGCGGAGCTGCTTGAACAGCTCCTCGCTCAGGAACGGTTTCTGGAGGAAGGCCTGGCGCGGTCCGAGCGTGAGGCCGCGGCCGGCGATTTCCTCGCTGTAGCCGGTCATGAAAACCACCGCCAGCGGCGGCGACTCGGCTTGGAGCCGCGCCGCCAGATCCTGGCCGCTCAGGCCGCCGGGCATGACGAGGTCGGTGAGGAGGAGCGCGATTTCGGGGCGATGCCGGCTCCACACCGCGAGCGCGTGCGGGCCGTCCTCGGCGGTGAGCACGCGGTAGCCCTGTTGTTCGAGGAGGATGCGGAGGGTGTTGCGCACGGTCGGTTCGTCCTCGGTGACGAGGATGGTTTCGGAGCCGGGGCGCGTGGGCGGCGCGGGCGAAAGCTGCGGCGTCGAGGCGGGCGGATCCGTGAGCGGGAGGTAGACGGAGAGCGTGGCGCCGGCGCCGGGCGGACTCGCGGCGAGCACCCAGCCGAGGTGTTGTTGGACGATGCCGAAGACGGTGGCGAGGCCGAGGCCGGTGCCCTTGCCCAGGGGTTTCGTGGTGTAGAACGGCTCGAAAATCCTCGGGAGAATGTCCGCCGGGATGCCGTGGCCGGTGTCTTGCACGCGCAGGAGGGCGTAGCGGCCGGGCGCGGCACCGGGCGGCGCGCCGGGGCCGTCGGCGGCGATCTCGCAGGCCGCGGTGGCGATGACGAGCCGGCCGCCCTCGGGCATGGCGTCGCGCGCGTTGATGGCGAGGTTGAGCAGAATCTGGGTGATCATGCCGGCGTCGGCGTGGAGCGGCAGCGGGCCATGGTGCAACGCGAGCTCGAGCGCGACATGCTCGCCGAGCAGGCGGCGCAACATCCGCGCGTCCGTTGTGACGAGGGTGTTGAGGTCGAGGTGGCGCCGTTGCAGCACCTGGCGACGGCCGAAGGCGAGGAGCTGCCGCGTGAGGCTCGCCGCGCGATCCCCGGCGCGGCGGATTTCGCGAAACGCCTCGGTGGTCGCCGGCGGCAGACCGGGTTGCAGCGCGCCGAGGCCGGCCTGCGCGATGATGACGGTGAGGATGTTGTTGAAATCGTGCGCGATGCCGCCGGCGAGCTGGCCGATGGCGTCCATCTTCTGCGACTGGCGGAGCTGCTCCTCGAGTTTCCGGCGCTCGGTGATCTCCGTCATCGTGAGCACGCCGAGAATCGGGCGGCCCGTGGCGTCGCGGGCGAGCGATCCGGAAAACGTAAACCACCGCTCCCACCCGGCGACCTTGTCGTGGAGGCGGCCTTCCCAGTCGCGCACCGTCTCGCCGCGGAGCGCGCGCACGAGCGGCCACTGCTCGAACGGCAGGATGCCGCCGCTCTCCTCGAGGAACTCGTAGCGCTGCGCAAATTCGGGCAACCGCCGGCGGCCCTCGTCGACGCTCCCGTAGCCGTGGATCGCGAGGGCGGAGCGGTTCCAGTAAAAGACCTCGCCCGCCATGTCGCACACCACGACGCCTTCGCGCAGCCCGTCGAGCGTCGCCTCGAGGAGCGCGCGCTGGCGTTCCTGCTCGCGCTCGGATTGCCGCAGGCGATCGTCCGCGCGCTTGCGGTCCGTGACGTCAAACATCAGCCCCAGCATCAAGGGCTCGCCCTCGAGCTCGAGCATCTCGGCGGAGGCCAGGCCCTCGCGGCGTTCGCCCGGGCGGCGCACAAACGCGCACTCCACGTCGCGCAGGGAGCCGCGGGCGGCGAGCCGCTCCAGCACCCGCGCGCGGTCCGCCGGATCGGCCCAGAGGCCGAGCTCCAGCGAGGTGCGGCCGACCACCTCGGCGCGATCCTGGAAACCGAGTGTGTCAAGAAAAGCCTGGTTCACGTCGACGAGCCGCCCGTCTTTCAACCGCGAGATAAAAATCGCCACCGGGCTCGCGCGAAACGCCAGCGCGAACCGCTCCTCGCTCGCGCGCAGCCGCGCCGCCGCGCGCTCGCGTTGCAGCGCCAACGAGGCGGCGTGCGTCGCCATCCGGACAATTTGCTCGTGCTCGGCGGCCGGTTGCCGTGGCTCCCGATAGTAGATCGCGAAGGTCCCCAGCACGCGGTCGTCTCCGCCGGTGATTGGGGTGGACCAGCACGCCCGCAGGCCATGCGCCAGGGCCAGCTCGCGAAACGGCACCCACAGCGGATCGGTGGCGATGTCGGCGACGACGACGCGCTCCTGGCGAAACGCCGCCGTGCCGCACGATCCGACCACCGGCCCGATCTCGACGCCGTCGATGGCGGCGCAGTAGGCGGGCGGTAGGCTCGGCGCGGCGCCATGGCGCAACCGCCGGCCCTCCGCATCGAGCAGGAGGATCGAGCACAGCAAGCCGGGCGACTGCGTCTCGGCGAAACGGCACACCGCCTCCAACGCCGTGGCGAGCTGCGGTCCGGCGGCGACTTCCGCGAGCAGATCGAGTTCGGCCGCGAGCCAGCGTTCGTGCTGCTTGCGCGCGCCGACGTCGCGCAGAAATCCGGCGAATCGCGCGCGCGCGCCCGGCAGCCCGGTGAGGGCCAGCTCGGCGGGGAACTCCGTCCCATCGGCCCGCCGCGCCACCAGTTCGAGGCGTCCGTCGATCCCGAGCGACCGATCCGCCCCGAGCAGCGGCGCGAGGGCGCGCGCCTGCGCCTCGCGGTGCGCGGGCGCGATCACCACGTCGGCAAACGGCCGCGCAATCACCGCCGCGCGCGCGTGGCCGAGCGTGCGCTCCGCCGCCGCGTTGAAGTCCGCGATGCGGCCCGCGTGGTCGATGACGATGATGCAGTCCGAGGCGTGCTCGACGATTGCGCTGCGTTGCGCCTCGGTCGTGCGCATCGCCTCGGCCTGCGCGCGGAGGTCGGCCGCCATGCGCTGGATCGCGCCGCCGAGGTGGGCGAGTTCGTCATCCCCGGCGGTCAGGGCCGCCGACGGGCGGGCGTCCGTCGCGAGCCGGCGCGTGTGGTCCACCAACGCGGTGAGGCGCCGGATCACCATCCGATTAAAATACCACCACAGCCCGGCGCACCCGAGGAGGATCAACCCCATCACGACCGCGGTGCCCCGGAGTTGCGCGGCGACGGCCGGGGCTTTTTGCGCGGCGATGTCCGACGCGGTGACAAACCAGCCCGGGCGTGCGCCGCCGGGGACATCGCGTGCGCGCGCGAGGGGAAACGCCGCCCACTGGGTGTTGCCATCCGGCGAGACCTCGAGCGCCGCCGCGCGCGCGGCGCGGGCTTGAGCCAGAATGGACGCGGCGCCCGGCCGGGCGTCGCCCACGCGCCGGCCGGCGAGCGTGCTGGGATAGGCGTGGAGGATGCGGCCCTCGTCATCGCACAGGAGCGCGAGCGACAGATGGGGGATGGTGCGCAGGCGCGCGAGGAGCGGGCCGGCGGCGGCGTCGTCGCCGCGGGCGAGCGCGGTCTCGAGCTCGGGCGCGATGAACTGCCCGAGCCCGTTCGCGCGCTGCCGCATGAGTTCCTCGTTGCGCTGGTTGATTTCGATCCGGCGCACCGCGTAGGCGAACGCCATCAGCGCGACGCCGAGGGCGAGAAACCCGAGGGGCACCTTGAGGCGCAGGGGGAAGGAATGGGGCATCGGGCGGGGAAGCGCAGAAGCGGGGCGGCGGGCGGCCGGCGGGCGCGGACCGTTGCGTGGGCCAGATCGGATGCCGAGCCTTTTCCCGCCCGAAAAGTTCTGGCGGTCGCCCGCGCTTCGCTTACTGCCATCGCACCGATGAAATCCGGCCTCGCCCTCCGCCCCGCCTCCGCCACCGCGCTCGACTTCGTTTCGCTCGGCGCGCTCATCCACCGCCTCGATCCGGGCATCATTCCGTTTCGCAAGGCGACCGAGTGCGCGATTCACGTGAGCGGCGGGGAGTTCAACGTCGCCGCCAATCTCGCCGACTGCTTCCGCCTCCGCACCGGTGTCGCGAGCGCGATGGTCGACTATCCCATCGGCGAACTGATCGCGGAGCGCGTGCGCGCGATGGGCGTCACGCCGTTCTACAAGCGCTTCAAGCACGACGGCGTGCACGGGCCGAACATGGCGACCGTTTACAGCGACCGCGGCCACGGCGTGCGTGCGCCGGTGGTGTTCTACAACCGCAGCAACGAGGCGGCGGCGCAGCTCAAGCCGGGCGATTTCAACTGGGCGGAGATTTTCGCGGGCGGCGTGCGGTGGTTTCACAGCGGCGGGATTTTCGCCGCGCTCTCGGCGACGACGGCCGAGGTGATCATCGAGGGCATGCAGGCGGCGAAGGCGGCGGGCGCCGTGACGTCGTTCGACCTCAACTATCGCGCGAAGCTCTGGAATATCGCCGGTGGCCACGAGCGCGCCGTCGCCGTGCTCGACCGCATCATCCGGCACGTCGATGTGCTCGTGGGCAACGAGGAGGATTTGCAGCTCGGCCTCGGCATCCCCGGGCCGGAGGTCGCGGCGAAGTCGAAATTGGATCCGAGCGCGTTCTTCAGCATGATGGGCAACGTCACGCGGAAGCACCCGCACATCAAAATCGTCGCGACGACGCTGCGCGAAGTTCACTCGACCAACCGCCACTCCTGGGGCGCCGTCGCGTGGATCGACGGGAAGACCTTTGTCTCGCCGACCTGCGAACTCGACGTCGTCGATCGCGTGGGTGGCGGCGATGGCTACGCGGCGGGATTTTTCGCCGGCCTGCTCGCCGGCGAAGCGCCGCAAGACGCAGCGAACCTCGGCTGGGCGCACGGCGCGCTCCTCACGACCTTCCCCGGCGACACGACGATGGCGACCACCGAGCAAGTGCGGGCGCTGGCGCAAGGCGGCTCGGCGCGGATCCAGCGCTGAGGCGGTGCGAGGTGAAACGCGTGTCTGCGGTAGGGCGAAGTCTCTGCCCCGCCCTTTTTGACGGACAAATTTTTCCCGCGGATGGCGCGGATGAACGCGGATAAATCTTCGCTGCGTGGCCCTCCATCCGCGCCCATCCGCGCCATCCGCGGAAAAAATCCGTCCGCTCTCGGCGGGCCGGTCGCAGACCGGCGCTACCCGTTCCACGCCTGCGCCGCCACCGGATCGCGGCCCTCGTCGAAATCGATGTAGTCGAACATCGACTGGATCGGCTGCGACTCGTAGCCGCCCTCGGCGATGCGGAAACGCAGCCGCTCGTTCGCATCGTCGCGCCAGCCGCGCTTCATCATGAAGTGATTCCAGACGAGGCACTCCTCGTCGGTGCGCGCGCCGCCGCGCTCGAAACACCACGCGAGCACCTCCTCGTCCGTCGCGCCGCCCGCCAGCGTGCGCGCCGAAATTTCGGCAAACCGCACGCGCAAGAACGAACAGCACCGCGTGTCGAACATCCCGGGCTTCGCGTCGCCGAGGTTGTCGACCCACGCGGGCGGGAGTTTCCCGGCGGCGTGGAGCCGGATCTTGTCGAGCATGCGCCCGAAATAGACGATGCGCCCGACGCGGGCGTAGGGACTGCGGAGACCGGGGATGGAGGTGGGCATGGGAGGGGAGGCGGGATTTCTGATTTACGATTGATGATTTACGATTGGCCGACTGCGGGCGGAAAACACGGCGACGCTTCCGCCCCAATCAAGAATCGTAAATCGTAAATCATCAATTTCTCCTCACGTCCGCCGCGTGCGGCCGTAGTAAATCACCGTCGCGAGCGCGCCGAGCAGCCACGTCGGAAAATTCACCCACAACTGGTGAAACGGAATCGGGTAGGCCGCGCACGCCCAGATGATGGCGACGTGTTTCGCCGCGATGAGCCACCAGCACCAACAGATGAGCCGCTCGACACGCGGATCGCGCCGCGGACGGTCGGCGACGTGTATCTCCTGCACAAACGCCTCCGCCGCCGCCGGCGAGGCGCGGCCGGAGACGAGTTGGAAGAGGTTGGCAAACATGACGACGCCGCACGCTACGGCCGCCCGCGGAAAAAGAAAAGCGCGGCGAGAAAGTCGAAGCGACGGGAGACCCACGGGGGAATTAGCATTGGCCAACGATCCCAGTCCAGCCGGCCTTCACTGTCAGTCGATGATTGGTCGCGGATCGCGGAAACTCGCGGCGGAGGAGAGTAACTGCCGTTTTTTGGGTTCGGGCCAGTCGAGCGCCTCCACCCAGTCTATCGCGCGAGGGCTGTCGCGAAGCATCCATAACTGAAAATATTCCTCGGCGGCCCGATCCCGCGCAGTCGCATCAGGCAGGCTGGCGATGAGCCACTCGGCCCATTCAATCGGGAGAAATTCGACGTTTTGGACAATCAGGCCGCTGCGTATCTCGTCGAGCGGCAGTGTTCCCACCCAGAGAGCAGCACGCGGGTCGGAGCGGAGCCAAACGGTTCCGACGATCCCGAGGGCTCGCGCTCGGACGTCAGGCTCCAACAGTGCTTCGGCCCATTCAATCGCAGCCTCGGGGTTTTCGGCGGCGAGGAAGTTCGCAACAGCCTGCACGGCGGCCAATCGCAGCCGCTCGGTGCTGAGCTCGCCAAAGAACTTCCGGGCGTCGGCTTCGCTCGGAAAGCGATAATTCGACATCGAAAGCCGAAGGGCTTTTTCCTGCAAGGCCGATGGAGGTTGGGCTCTCATCCACCTCCATGCTTCCGTCGGCTTTTTCCAAGCCCATCGGTGAAAAACTCCGAAGCTGGATTCGTCCGAGTCGGGTAGCGCGGCCAACCATTCCAGCGCCGCCCGCGGGTCCAGCCGGCTCCACCCGACGGCGACATGCTTGAGCGTATCGCCTCGTTCTTCTGGATCGGGGAGGGACTCCGCCCAGTGACGGGCTGTTTGGAAGTCCGTTCGTCCCCAGTTTTCGGCGATGGCCCGCGTAGCGGCCTGACGCGCCGCGCCGGGCGGAATCATTGCCCGCTCTTCAAGGGCCGCGAGAGGGTCCGTGGTCGAGAGGACTTCGGCGAGGGTTTGACGCGCGAAAGACCGCATCGCTGCATCCGGGAGGCGTGCAGCCCATGTGCGCGAGGCCGCCGGATCCGCGGGAATCAACTCCTTGAAGCGGTTGGCCAGAGACTCGTGGGTGATCCGGTCGGCAGGAAGTTCCAGAA
>JBEANZ010000311.1:0-15726 GCA_041165185.1 Verrucomicrobiota bacterium
GTATCACGCCCAAGCCGGCACCGAGGACGGCTTCGCCCCCGGCCCATGAAACTCCGCTGCCAATTCGTCTGGAAAAAGGCCAACTTCGCCGACGACCGCTTCCCGCGGCTCCGGGGCCTCGCGCGCCTCGTCGAATGCGAGACGCCCGCCGGCCACGTGCGCCTCCTCTGGCTCGACGCGCGCAAACTCATTCTTTGGCCCTCGCTGGCCGCCGTCGCGCTCTGGTTCGCCACCGCCGCCGGCCTCCACCACTGGCTGCAACGCGATCCCAACAACCGCGTCGCCTACGCCGACCTGATCGCGCCGTGGCGCTGGTCGCGGCTCGCCGACCTGCGCGGCCAAAGCCACATCCAAACCGGCCTCGACCAGTTGCGCGCCCGCCGTTACGGGCAAGGCGTGTTCCTCGTGCGGCAGGGGCTCGCCCTGCATCCCGACGACGCACGTGCCCGGCTCGTCGTCGCGCGCCTCTTCGTCCGCTCCGACTACTACGGCGGCGTGCGCGGCGTGCTGCTCCCGCAACTGGCGTTTGCGACCACGCCCCCGGAGTTCACGCGCTTCCTGATCGCCGAGGCGCGCCGCAACGACGACTGGGAAACAGTGCTCGCCGCCAGCGAACGCGCCCTCGCCGCCGGCTCACCCGCCGACGGCGGCGAACCCGCCTGGCTCCGCGCGCAGACGATCGATGCGCTGCTCGCACTGGAAAATTTCCCCGCCGCGCTCGCGGCCCTCGACGCCGCCGCGCCGCCCGCCGCCCCCTCGCTCGCCGCGCGCGCCCAGCGCGTCGCCGCCCTCCTCGGCCTTGGACGCGCCGCCGACGCCCTCGCCGCGATTCGCGCCTGGGGCGCGGCGGTGCCGGCCGAGTTTCGCCTGGAGCACCTCGCGACCGCCCTCCACGCGGAACGACGATTCGACGAGATGGAAACCACCCTCGACGCCCTCTGCCGCGAGTGCCCGACCGATCCCGCCCCCCGCCTGCAGGCGATCGCCCAGTGCGCCCGCGCGGGCCGACCGGCCGCCGCCGCCCGCCACCTTGAGGCGTGCCTGCGCCGCTTCAACGCCGACGTGCCCGCGATGGACCGTCTCCAAAAAACCCTCGTCGAGACCGGCGTCCCCACGCTGATGGAACGCTTCGTCGCCGACGCGCAGCAGTTCGGACGTCCGCTCGTGATCCCCCGATTCAACCTCGTGCTCGCCTGCCTGACCGCCGGCGATCTGGCCTCCGCCCACCGCGCCTTCGACGCCCTCCTCGCCGAGGACGAACACCTCCGCGCCCGCACGGCGACCGCGCTCCCGCCCACCGCGGCCACCCCGCTCCTGCTACCCGCCCAACGCGACTGGCTCCGCTCCCTTCTCGCCGCCGCCGCCTCGCCCGAAGCCAAGCGCACCGAGGCGCTCTGCGCCGTCCTCGTGCGCGAACGCTTCCCGCGCCTCCTCTTTATCCGCACGGTCCACTTGCTCGCCCACGCCGACCGCTGGTCTGCGGTCGCCGCCGTCTCTGCCACCGGCCTCGCCCGCTTCCCCGAGTCCACCGCCCTAAAACACTGGCACGCGACCGCCCGCCGGAACACCTCGCCCCCCTCGCCTCGCTCCCCCTTGCCGCCGACGCCTCCTCGCACCGAGGTTTCTCCTTTCCGCCGCTCCGCCTTTCTGCCGTTTTCCTCCCATGCTGCTCAGCCTCGTCGTCCCCGTTTACCGGGAGGAGAAAAACATCCCCGAGTTCCTCCGCCGCCTGCGGCCGATCCTCGCGGCGGTGACTGAGGACTACGAAATCATCTTCGCCCTCGACCCGTCGCCCGACCGCACCGAGGACGTCATCCTCGAGGCCCGCGCCGCCGATCCGCGGATCAAGTTGCTCAAGTTTTCCCGCCGCTTCGGCCAACCGATGGCCACGCTCGCGGGGCTCGAATACTCCGCCGGCGACGCCGTGATCGTGATGGACGTCGACCTCCAGGACCCGCCCGAACTCGTCCTCGAAATGATCGCGAAATGGCGCGAGGGCTTCGACGTCGTGCTCCCCCAACGCCGCGCGCGCACCGGCGAACCATGGCTCAAGAAACTCGTCGCCGCCACCGGCTACAAGGTGATCAACAAGATCACCGACGTGCGCATCCCGCCCAACACCGGCGATTTTCGCCTCATGTCGCGGCGGGTCGTCGCCGAGGTCGTGCGCCTGCGCGAGTCGCACGGCTTCCTGCGCGGCTTGGTCGCGGTCGTCGGCTTCAAGCAGGTGATCATCCCGTTTGACCGGCCGGCGCGGTTCGCGGGCGAGACGAACTACAACCGCTTCCTCGGCTCGCTGCGGATCGGGTTCAACGGGATTTTCTGCTTCAGCACCTATGCGCTCACGCTGAGCACGCTGTTCGGGTTTTTCCTGGCGGGCGGCGCGTTTCTGACGGCGCTGTTCTACCTCGTCGCGAAACTTTTCGGCTGGTTCAACTTCGCCTCGGGCAACCCGACCATCGTGATCCTGATTCTCTTTCTCGGCGGCATTCAGCTGATCAGCGTGGGCATCCTCGGCGAATACATCGGCCGCATTTACGAGGAAGTCCGCGCGCGCCCGAAGTTCATCGTCGACCGCGCGGAGGGGTTCGCGCCCGCCGGGCGCCGCTAACGCGATGCGCTTCCGCCACCGCGTGCGGTGGGGCGCGGGCCTCGCCGCCTTCGGGCTCGTCCTCCTCGGGAGCCTGTGGCGCTTCGACCCGCCGTTGCCGCGCGTGCTCGACCTGCGACTGCGGTTCGCGACCGGCGAGCCGGGTCGCTCCGAGCCCCTCATCGCCACGGGGAGAGTCGCCGCGGGCGATTTTTTCGTGGTCACCTACCGGGAGAAAAACACCGCCGTTTTCTCGCACGATTCGTGGGGGCCCGGCGGCCCGAGCACGGCGGAAATCCGGTTCACGCCCGGCGCGCTCCACCGGTTGAAACTCGAGATGCCCGCCGTGGTCGCGACGAATCCGTCGCGCGGTGATCAGCGCGGCCGCCTGCGCGTGGAGTTCGACGGACGGGAGCTGCTGGCGGAGGCGGTCCCGTTCCATCCGCGTGGCGACACGCGGCTGTATTTCGGGATGAATCCCGTCGGCGGGAATGTCGGCGGCGTCGAGTTTCGCGGCGAGATTTTCAACTCCGCCGGACGCAAACTGCGCGGCGACGCCCAAGGATATTTCACGCGGGGCGAGCGGTGCCTCGCGTGGCTCGCGCAGGCGTGGCGGCCGCTGGGGTGGGCGTTGCTCGCGGGTCTGGCCGCCGCCGGGCTGATGGAGCTCGGCCTGCGGTGGGTCGAGCAACAGCCGGCGTTGAAGTCCGGCCACGCCGCTTCAGCTCGCGCCGGGCACCGCGTGGCCCTCATCGGCGCGGCGATTTGCGTGGCGGTTTTCTATTGGTTCGTGACGGGCGGCACCGGAAAACTTTTTGCCGAGGAGTCGTTCGGCTCGTTTTACGACGCCCAGGCGGCGAGCCTCTTGCGCGGACGCCTCGACGTGCCGGAGGCCGCCATCGGCGGGGAGGCGTTTGTCGTCGGCGAAAAATTCTACGGCTACTTCGGGGTGACGCCGGCGCTGATGCGGCTGCCCCTGGCGGCGCTGGGTGTCGGCGGCGGGAGGTTGAGCCGGTCGTTCATGCTGATCGATTTTACCGCGGCGTTGGGCGCGGCGTTGCTGATCCTGCGGCACGCGACCCGGCTCCAACTCGGCCCGGGCGCGCGTCCGTCGCCGTGGGCGATCACCGTGCTGCTCGGCGGGGCGGGGCTCGGGAGCACGCTGCTGTTTCTCGGCAGCCGGGCCTACGTCTACCACGAGGCGATTCTGTGCGGAGCGGCCCTCGCGCGCGTGGATCGGGGCGGTGGTGTGCGCGGTCCTGGCGATTCATGCGCGGCCGTCATCGGGGCTGTTTGCGCTGACCTTCGTCGGCGGGACCGCGATCGCGGTGGCCGTCGCGCGCGGTCCGATCCGCCGGGCCGTGCTCGTCGCCGCGCTGTGCGGGGCGGGCGTGCTGAGTTTCAACGGGATGAGCTGGCTGAAATTCGGGACCTTCGACGGCTCGCCGTTTCAGTATAGCGTGCAGTATACGGCCGCGCGACGGGCGGCGTTCGACAACCGGAATTTTCACGTCGCGAACCTCGACCACAACGTCGACGCCTATTTCCTGCGCCCCAATTTCCACCTCGAACCGCACTTCCCCTGGGTGGCCCTGGGCAGCACTCACGGCCGCACCTACCCCGGTGCCAAAATCGATCTCGCGGAGCCGACGCTGGGGCTGCCGTTCGCGATGCCGGCGCTGTTCGCGCTCGCGGTGGCGGGCGGCGGGTGGGCGTGGCTGCGGGCGCCCGCGCTGCGCGTGCCGCTCGCGCTGACGTGGCTCGCGGTGCTGCCGATGGCGGCCGCGTTGTTGGCGGCGATCGTGACCTCGCACCGCTACACGGCGGACTTCTGCCCGTGGCTGATCGCGGGCGCCGCGCTCGCGCTCGCCGTGCTGGATGCGGAGGCGGGTTGGCGGCGACCGGCGGCGCTCGGCCTCGCCGGCGCGCTGACGGCGATTTCCGTCGCGGTGACGTTGGCCCTCGCGCTCCGTTTTCAAGGGGCCGAGGTCTGGGGCGTGCCGGCGGAGACGAAGGCCCGCTACCAGGCGATGCGCGCGACGGCCGACCGGTTTTTCGGGGTCACCGCGCCATGAGATTTTTCCGTCCCTGGGTTTTCTGGTTCGTCGCCATCGCCGCGATCTGCGCGGTCGGGCGGCGGGACTATTATCCGCCGCCGCTGCGGCCGTTGCGGCTCGAGGTGGTGTTTCCCACCGACCGCGCCGGCGAAAGCGAACCGCTCATTGTGACGGGGCGGGTCGGCGAGGGGGATTTCATCAGCGTGGATTACGGCGCGGACGGGACCGTTGTCTTCGCCTACGACAGTTGGGCGACGCCCGCCCTCAATTCCTCGCCGGTCAAGATCACGCCCGGGCAACGCCAGTCGCTCGTGATCGAGATGCCGTCGTTGTGGACGTTGCCGGGCGTGCTGCATCGCGAACCGCCGCGCGTGCGCATCACCTGCGACGGCCGCGAGGTGCTCGACGCCGAGGCGAAGTATTACCTGCGCCGCTCCACCGAGCTGTGGTTCGGCGAAAACCCCCTCGGCGGCACCGCGTGCGGGACGACGTTTCACGGTCGGATCTTCAACGCCGCCGGCCGGCTCGTGCGCGGCGATGCGCGCGCGTGCTTCACGCCGACGGAACGGATCGCCGGCTGGCTGCGGTGGAACAGTTGGCAACTGGTTTCGCTGGCCGCGCTGGCCTTCGGGCTGGCCTACGCGTGGCCGCGCGCCGGCGGGCGCGAGCGGTGGCCGCGGATCGCGGCGGCGGCACGCGCGCACCGGGCGTTCCTGCTGGCGGCGGCGCCGTGCGTGGCGGCGTTCTGGTGGATGGCGAGCTACGGCACGGGACGGCTCGTGTATGCGGAGGCATTCGGGGAGTTCTACGATTTCCAGGCCGTCAGCCTGCTCCAGGGCCGACTCGACGTGCCGGCCAGCGCGATCGGCGGGGAGGCGTTTGTGTTCGAGGGAAAATACTACGGCTACTTCGGGCCGACGCCGGCGCTGCTGCGGTTGCCGTTGGTGATCTTCGACGTGGGGTTCGCCCAGCTGATCCGCGGCTACATGCTGCTCGAGTTCGCGGCGGCGTTGATCGCGGCCTACCTGTTGCTGTGCGAGGCGACGCGGCTGCTGCGGCCCGCGCAGCCGACGCCGTCGGCGTGGGCGGCGGCCGTGCTCACGCTCGCGACGGGATTGGGGAGCACGCTGTTTTACCTCGGCAGCCGCCCCAGCATCTATCACGAGGCGATTCTGTGCGGCGCGGCCTGCGGGCTGTTTTGCGCGTGGGCCGCGCTCCGCTGGCTCGGCGCGCCGGACTCGCGCTGGTGGCTGGGGTCGCTCGCGTGCGGCGTGCTCGCGGTGCAGGCGCGCCCGCCGGCGGGGCTGTTCGCCCTCATGCTGCTGGGGCTCATCGCGCTCGTAAACGCGTGGCGCGATCCGCGCGCGCGAAGCCGTTTTCGCGCACTCGCGGTCGGCGGGCTCTGCGCCCTCGGCGCGCTGAGTTTTCACGCGCTCGGCTACCTGAAATTCAAGAACTTCGAGGGCGCGCCGCTGCGCCTGAGCATCCCCTACACGAGCGACCCGACGAGGCTCACCTACGTCGAAGGAAAAAGTTTCCACGCCGCCAACGTCCCCTACGGCTTCTACACCTACCTCGTCCGCGCCCATTTTCATTTCGAGGGAAAATTCCCCTGGGTTTTCATGGGCTCGGACGCGCCCGCGCCGGAGTTCCCGCGGGCGCGCATCGACCTGCCGGACTCGACGCTGGCGTTGCCCTACGCGATGACGGCGCTGTTGCTGCTCGCGACGGTCGGCGGCGTGATCGCGGCGGCGCGGGAGCCGGCCCTGCGACTCCCGATCGGATTGGTCGGGCTGGCGGTGCTGCCGATGGCGCTCGCGCTCTTCGCGGCGATCGCGACCGCGCAGCGCTACACGGGGGATTTTTGTCCCTGGCTGGTCGCGGCCGGGGCCTGCGGCCTCGCCGGGATCGAGTCGCTGCCGCCGCGCGCGCTGCGCGTGACGCGCCTGGCGCTCGCGCTCGCGGTGCTGTGGGGCGCGGCGCTGACGTTTGCGCTCACCCTGCGCTACCAACGCGAAATCGTCTGGGGCGTGCCGGAAGACGCGCGCCACGCCTACGCCGAATTCGCCAAGCGCGTGGACGCGCTGTTCGCCCGACCGCGTTGACTGCGCATCGGCACGACGGCTCGGTCGCGCCCGCGCATTCGCTGAATCGTGCTCTTGCCAACGGGAACAAAATCCCCGCCATTCCCCCCATGCGTCCGCGTTTCCCCTGTCCGACTCAGCGCGCGCGCGGGATTTTCCCGCGCGTCGTCGCCCGGCGCGCCGCTGCCCACCGCGGTTGTGCCCGATGAGAATCGTCGTGGTCGAGGATCACCGGATTGTGCGCGAGGCGGTGCGCCACGCCTGCACGCTCGAGTCCGGCTGGGAAGTCGTCTGCGAGACCGGGTCCGGCCGCGTCGCGGTCGAGTCGATCCTCGCCCTGCGCCCTGACGTCGTCGTGCTCGATGTCGGCCTGGAGGAGATGGACGGCTTCGAGGTCGTCGAGCAGATCCAACCGCTGCTCCCGGACGTGCGTTTTCTGGTGTTCTCGGGCCGGTTGGACGACGTGACCGTGCTCCTGGTCGGCCAGCTCGGTCTGCACGGATTTCTCGACAAGCTCGGTATCGACTTGGAGCAAATCCGCGCGGCGCTCCTCGCGCTCGCGGCGGGCGGCACCTATTTTTCGGAGTGTTTCCAGACGCTCCGCGCCCAGCTCCTCGCCGATCCGAGCTCGTGGGCGCGCGTGCTTTCGTCGGCGGAGCTGCGCGCGCTCGCGCAGATTGTGCGCGGCCTCAACGACCGCGAGGTCGGCCAGGCGCTCGGGATTTCGCCGCGCACGGTGCAGACCCACCGCAGCAATATCCTCCGCAAGCTCGGCCTCGACGGCACGCCGCGCCTCATCGCCTACGCGGTGCGGCACGGTTTCTCGGCCGCGTAGACGCGACGCGGGCGCGCGTGGTCGGCGCGCCAAACCTTTCCGTTCTGTAATGCTCGCGCAAGGCGCGCGACACGTCCGTGTGGCATCCTCTGCGCCACACCGATGAAAACCATCCTCGCTCCCCTTGCCTCGCGGCCCCGCAGCGTCTTCGCCGCCGGCGCCCTCGCCCTCGCCGCCGCCCTCGCGGTCGTCTACGCGGCGCCCGCCACGCGCACGCCGCTCGCCGTCAAGCGCGACGACAAAATCGTCAATCGCGGCCAGCTCGAACGCGCCAGCTTCTCCGACGTCGTCAAACGCGTCGCCCCGAGCGTCGTGAAAATCACCACCCAGACGAAGGCCAAGCGCGTCGCGATGAACGGCAACCAGTTCCCCGGCCTCGACAACCCCGCGCTCCGCCAATTCTTCGGCGACCGCCTCCCCGAGCTGCGCCAGCAGCCGCAGGCCGGCCTCGGCTCCGGCGTCATCATCAGCGCCGACGGCTACATCGTGACCAACAACCACGTCGTCGACGGCGCCGACACGCTCACCGTCGCGCTCAACGACGGTCGCGAGTTCACCGCCAAGGTCGTCGGCCGCGATCCGCAGACGGACATTGCCGTCGTCAAGGTCGACACCACGGGCCTCCCCGCGATCACGTTTGCCGACAGCAGCCGCGCCGAGGTCGGCGACCGCGTCCTCGCGATCGGCAATCCATTCGGCATCGGCGAAACCGTGACGAGCGGCATCGTCTCCGCCATCGGCCGTCAGGTCGGCATCCTCGCCGACGTGAAAGGCTTCGAGGACTTCATCCAGACCGACGCCGCGATCAACCCCGGCAATTCCGGCGGCGCGCTCGTCGACATCGACGGCCGCCTCCTCGGCATCAACACCGCCATCCTCAGCCGCAACGGTGGCTTCCAGGGCGTCGGCCTCGCCGTCCCCGCCGACATGGTCAGCCGCGTCGCCACCAGTCTCGTCGAGTCCGGCAAGGTCACCCGCGGCTACCTCGGCGTGAACATCCAAAACCTCACGCCCGCCCTCGCCGAATCGTTCTCGTTGAAAAGCCACGAGGGCGCGCTCGTCGCCGAGGTCGTCGCCGGCGGTCCCGCCGCGAAAGCCGGCGTGAAAGAGGGCGACGTCATCACCGCCGTCAACGGCCAGAAAGTCACCGGCGCCAACCGGCTCACCATGTCCGTCACCGCGCTCGCGCCTGGCTCCACGCTCAAGCTCGACATCCTGCGCGACGGCAAGGCACAGCAACTCACCGCCACCGCCGCCGAGCGCCCCGGCGAACGCGGCGCGCGCAAGCTCGACGCACTGGCCAACAACGCCGACGACGACGGCGTCCTCAACGGCGTCACCGTCGGCGACCTCGACCGCGACGCCCGGCGCCAAGCCGACATTCCCGCCCGCGTCAAAGGCGCCCTCATCACCGCCGTCGAGCCCGACTCGCCCTCCGCCCGCGCGGGCCTCCGCACCGGCGACGTCATCCTCGAGATCAACGGCCAGCCCGTCCACAACGCCCAGGAGGCCGTCGCCCTCAGCGAGAAATCCGAAAACAAGAAGACGCGCCTCAAACTCTGGTCGCGCGGCTCCACCATCTTCGCCGTCGTCGACGAGACCGGCGTTGAGAAAAAGTAAGGTCAACTCCGGCGGCCGTGCGCCCGTCACGCGGCGCCGCCGCCGGAACAATTTGGTTCAGGTCAGGGCAGGTGTGTTGTTCGCGGCCCCGGCGCGTCGTGTCGCCGGGGCCGCTTTTTTTCGCGCAAGATGAACGGGCTCGCGCGCGGCTCGCCCGGCTGCGGCGGAAATCGGAGCCGAGGTTATCCGGCCACCGCACCCGCCGCCGCCGGCTTTTTTTCCTCGTGGAAATCCTGCGGCGTGAAGGTCGGCTTCACGTAGCCTGCGCGGATCACGAAGTCGCCGAACGATTCGCCGCGCGTGCGCTCCGCCGCGTAGCGCCGGATGATCGGGCCGAGCAACGGCACGAGGTCCGCCATCGCGACGGACGGGCGGTAGAGGGTGTTGAGGCGCGAGCCGTTGAATGCCGCGCCGAGGTAGACGTTGTATTTTCCCGGCGCGCGGCCGACCAAACCGATCTCCGCGAGGTAGGGGCGGCCGCAGCCGTTGGGGCAGCCGGTGATGCGGAGCACGATGGCGTCGTCGCGCAGGCCGGCGGCTTCCATTTCGGTTTCGAGCGCGGCGACGACGTCGGGCAGGCAGCGTTCGCTCTCCGCGAGCGCGAGGCCGCAGGTGGGCAACGCGACGCACGACATCGCGTTGAGCGCGAGGCCGGAGGCGTTGTTCGCCGTGTCGAGCCCGTGTTTCTTAAGCAGTGCCTCGATGGTCGCGCGGTTCGCGGGCGTGACGCCGGCGATCATCAGGTTTTGGTTCGCGGTGAGGCGGAAGCTGCCCTGGTGGACGAGCGCAATTTCGCGGAGGGCTTTTTTCAACGCGTCCTTGATGCGGCCGCTCATGATGAAGAGCGTGAAGTGCGCCGTGCCGTTTTCCCCCTCGACCCAACCGTAGCGATCACCCGTGTGCGTGAACTCAAAACGCCGCGCCGTGCCGAGCCGGTAGCCGAGGCGGCGCTCCACTTCCTCGCGGAACCACACGATGCCGCGATCCTCGATGGTGTATTTCAGACGCGCGTGCTTGCGGTCGGTGCGGTCGCCGAAGTCGCGCTGCGTCGTCATGATTTTCTCGGCGACGTCGACCACCTGATCGACGCGGCAGAAGCCCAGCACGTCGGCCACGCGCGGAAACGTTTCCACCTGCCCGTGCGACATGCCGAGGCCGCCGCCGACGGTGACGTTGAAGCCGAGGAGTTTTTTCCCGCTCTCGTCCGCGATGGCGATGAACCCGAGATCGTGGCCGTAGATGTCCACGTCGTTGCTCGGCGGGATGGCGACGACGGTCTTGAACTTGCGCGGCAGGTAGGTCGCACCGTAGAGCGGCTCGGCCTCGGGCTCGCCGCCGGCGACGAGCGCATCGCCGACCCAAATTTCATGGTAGGCGCGCGTGCGCGGCGAGAGGTGATCGCTGATGGCCTTGGCGATGCGCAGCGTCTCGGCGTGCAGCGCGGACTGCTCGGGATTCGGGTTGCACATGACATTGCGGTTCACGTCGCCGCACGCCGCAAGCGTGTCGAGGAGCGCGCGGTTCACGCCGTTGATGGTGCGCCAGAGGTTGCCCTTGAGGATGCCGTGAAACTGAAACGCCTGCCGCGTGGTGATCTTGAGCGTGCCGTTGGCGAGGTCGTCGGCGAGCGTGTCGAGCGCGAGCCACTGCGCCGTCGTGCAGACGCCGCCCGGCACGCGCACGCGGGCCATGAAGGAAAACGCCTTCTCCTTGCCCTCGCGCCGGAGCTGGTTGCGCAGGTCGCGATCATCCTGCGCGTAAACGCCGTGGAACTTGGTGAGCTGCGAACTCTCCTCGGTGATCCCGCCCGTGGATTGGTCGGCGAGATCGCGGAGGATGTCGCCACGGAGAAAATTACTGGCGGCCTTGAGGAGCTCGTTTTTGTGGAGCGGCTTGGGGGCGGCGGGAGTGTCGGCGGTCGGGAGGCTCATGCGTGGGAGGGGACGAAAAATTCGGCGAGGGCCGCGCGCAGCGCAAGCGCCAGCTCCGCGACGACGCGCGGGTGGCCGCCGACGAGCGCGGTGAAATGGCAACGCAGCGCGGGCGCCGCCGCCTCGGCCGCGCGCGCGATCTGCGCGAGATCGCCGGCGGGCCCGGCGTGGCGGCCGGGCGCGAGAAACAGCGGCGCGATCACGACATCGCCGGAGGAAAAGCTCCAATCGCGGAGGACGTCGGCGAGGAGCGGGCCGTGCGCGCCCTCCATCGAGGCGGCGCGGAGCGACGTGATTTCGGCGCCGAGGACCGGGCGGAGTTCGGTCGTGAGACGATCACGCAACGCGGCGGAGACGACGGACGGGCCGCCGTGATCGACGACGATGACGGCCGGGGCGAGGAGATTGTTTTCGGCAACGGTGGCGCGGACGTTGTCGGCGAGGATCACCGGCAGCGCACCGTGCGCGGCGAGGCCGGCGGTGAAAGCGAAATGGAATTCACCGAGTTCGCGGCGGAGGCTTTCGAGGTCGGCGCGAAGGGCGGAGCCGATGGCGCCTTGGGCGCTGATGAAAAACGGGACGAGGAGAAACTCGCGTTCGCCGGCGGCGAATTTTTCGCGGAGCCAGGGCGCGAGGGTGTGTGCGCCGAGCCCGGCGATGCGGTCGCTGTGTTTCCAAGAGACCGGCTCGACCGCGAGGCCGACGCGCACGGACAGCTCCGCAGCGAGCACGCGGAGTTGCGCGTGGGCGGCGGGTTCGAGCGAGCCGTTATCGATCAGCGCGACGGTCATGTCAGGCAGGGAGGGCGGCGGCGCGGCTCGCCTCGAACCACGCGAGTTTGTCGGCGAGCGCGACGACTTCGCCGATGACGACGATGGCGGGCGCGCCGAAACCGGCGTGCTCCGACTCGAGCGCAATCTTGCCGAGCGTGCTGACGATTTGGCGGTGCTCGCCGGTCGTGGCGGATTGGATGACGGCGGCGGGGGTGTCAGGCGAGAGGCCGCCGGCGGCGAGACGGCGCGCGATGCCCTCGAGATTCTTCATCCCCATGTAAATGCAGAGGGTCGCGCCGAGCTTGGCGTAGGTTTCCCAGCGGATCGGGGCGTCGGACTTCGCGGGGTCCTCGTGGCCGGTGAGGAAGACGACGGCGGAGTTGTGCGCGCGGTGGGTGAGTGGGATGCCGGCGTAGGCGGCGGCGGCGAGCGCGGACGTGACGCCCGGCACGATCTCAAACGCGATCCCGGCGGCGGCGAGCGTCTCGGCCTCCTCGCCACCGCGCCCAAACACAAACGGATCGCCGCCCTTGAGACGGACGGTGGTTTTGCCCTCGCGGGCGAGGCGGACGAGTGTGCCCTCGATGTCGCTCTGCGGGCAGCACAGCGCGCCGCGTTTCTTGCCGACGAAGATTTTTTCGGCGGCGGGATTCGCGAGCGCGAGAATCTCGGACGAGACGAGCTGGTCGTAAACGAGGGCGTCGGCCGTGCGCAGGAGGCGCAGCGCCTTCAGCGTGAGCAGCTCGGGATCGCCGGGGCCGGCGCCGACGAGATAGACGCGGGCGTTCATCGCGGAGCGGGGGAAATCCCAAATCCCAAAATTCTAGACGCCAAAAAAAATCCAAACCTCGAAATCCCAAGTGAGAAAGGCGCCTGGGTTTCCTGCCCTGAGATTTCTTTGGCGTTTGGCATTTTGGCGTTTGGGATTTTTCGATCAAATGTCCGCGCCGGCGGCGCCGGCGCCCGACTCTGGCGGGCGGGCGAGTTTGACGGTGAGGGCGAAGAGTTTTTCGAGCGACTCCTCCACGGGTTCGAGATCGGTGCGCAATTCGAGCGCGGGGGCCAGCGGCGCCTCGTAGGGCGAATCGATGCCGGTGAACTTCGGAATCTGGCCGGCGCGCGCGCGGGCGTAGAGTTGCTTCACGTCGCGGCGTTCGCATTCGACGAGCGGGGCGTTGACGAAGACCTCGGCGAACGGCACGCCCTGCGCGCGGCAGCGATCCGCGACGTGCTGGCGATCCTCGCGGAAGGGCGAGATGAGCGCGGTGACGACGACGGCGCCGGCTTCGGCGAGGAGCAACGCGGCCTCGGCGGCGCGGCGGATGTTTTCCTTGCGGTCGGCGTCGGAGAAGCCGAGGCCCTTGCACAAGCCGGCGCGGAGGACGTCGCCGTCGAGGATGACGGGAAGGAGGCCGGCCTTGAAGAGGCGCTGCTCGAGCGCGGTGGAGAGGGTGGATTTGCCGGCGCCGGAGAGGCCGGTGAGCCAGATGACGGCGCCGCGATGGCCGAGCAGCGCGGCGCGCGCGGCGGAGGTGACGGGGAGATTGTCGTCGCGCGCGGGCTCAGTGCCGACGGCCGCATCAATCACGCCGCCGCCGGCGATGCGGCGGCCGCGCATGAGGACGAAGCGGCCGAGCGCGGGGATTTTTCCGGCCGCATCAAACGCGAGCGGGCGGCGCACGCGCAGGCGCAACTCGGCGACCTCGTGGCGTTTCACCTCGGAGGCGGGCTCGCTGCTGGCATCGAGGGTGACGGCGTCGAGCACGCGCGAGACGGCGACGAGGCGCGCCTCGGCCTGTTGGGTGCCGAGCCGGAGCGGGACGGTTTCGCCGACGCGGAGGGGCTCGGCGTGGAGCCAGAAAACGCGCGCAGTGAACTCGCGGGCCTCGACGGGGGTGTTCCCCGGGGGCGCGCCGATCTGGCCGCGCTCGACGAAGAGTTCGTCGGCGAGCGTGATGGCGACGGAGGAGCCGGCGAGAATGGGGCCACGGGCGCCGTTGCCCGGCCAGTTCTCGATCGTCTTCACGCGGCTGCGTTTCCCGCCGGGATGAAATTCGATGGGATCGCCGACGGAGACGCTGCCGGCCTCGACGAGGCCGGCGACGATGCGGCGGGCGTCGAAGCGATAAATGTCCTGCACGGTCAGGCGCAGCGGCGCACCCTCGACGGGCGGCGTTGAGCGGAATTGCTCCAGCGCTTCGAGCAGCGCGGGGCCGCGATACCACGGGGTCTGGCCATCGGCGCGGAGCAGGCCGTAGCCGTGCTTGGCGGCGATGGGGATGAAGTGCGCGGGCGTGACGTTGAGCTGCGCGAGAAACGCGGTGAGCTCGGCGCGGATGCGGGCGAAGATTTTTTCGTCGTAGTTGACGAGATCCATCTTGTTAACGGCGACGACGACCTGCTTGAGGCCGAGCAACGAGAGGAGGTAGCCGTGGCGGCGCGTCTGCTCGCGGAGGCCTTCGTTCGCGTCGACCATGAGGATCGCGGCGTCGGCGCTGGCGGCGCCGGTGATCATGTTCTTGAGGAATTCCTTGTGGCCGGGCGCGTCGATGATCGTGAACTGGCGCCGGGGCGTGCGGAAGGGCACGCGCGTGGTGTCCATCGTGATGTTTTGCGCCTGCTCCTCGAGGAGGGCGTCCATGAGGAAGGCGTATTCGAACTCCATGCCCTCGGCTTTGCAGGCGGCCTCGATGCGCTCTTTTTTCCCGTCGGGCACGCTGTTGGTGTCGAAGAGCAAGCGGCCGATGAGGGTGGATTTGCCGTGGTCAACGTGACCGACGACGACGAGGTAGAGGTGGTCCGCGACGGAAGGGGAACGCTCAACGTTTAACGTTGAACGCTCAACGCTCAAGGTCGACGCCGTGGGCGCGGGCGTGGCGGAGGTGGAGGGCGAGAGGGTGCTCATCGAGTTTCTGGCGGCGGAGATTCGGGAAATTGAGAGTCGGGCGTTAAGCGTTCGGCGTTGAGCGTTTGGTTTTTCGGCTCGTTCACATGAACCCCTTCGCGCGGAGTTTCTGCATGGCGTTGCGTTCGTGGTGATCCTGGGCGCGGCCGGCGCGCTCGGAGGTGCGGGTGACTTTCAGTTCCTCGATGATGTCGTCGATGGTCGTCGCCGTGCTCGGCACGTCCTTGGTGATCGGCATGCAGCCGAGGGAGCGGAAGCGGCGGCCGTTGCGGGCGAAATACATTCCGGGCAACGGGATTTTTTCGCGGTCGCAGTAGCGCCAGATGTCGATCTCGGTCCAGTCGAGGAGGGGTTGGATGCGGACGTGTTCGCCGGGGCCGACTTCGGTGGTGAAGTGGTTCCAGAATTCCGGCGGCTGATCCTTGTAGTCCCACTCGAACTCGGCGTTGCGCGGGGAAAAGTAGCGCTCCTTGGCGCGCGTCGAATCCTCGTCGCGGCGGATGCCGGTGATGAGCGCGTCGAATTTGTGGATGCCAAGGACCTGTTGGAGCGCGACGGACTTCAGCTCGTGCGTGACCGTGACGGGGTCCGTGGTCTCGTAGCCGATGCCGCGAGCGCGGGCCTCGGCGTTGATGTGGACGATGAGATCGAGGCCGTAGTGCTTCTGCGCCCAACTGCGGAACTCGAGCATCTCGGGAAACTCGTAGGTGGTGTCGACGTGGATGACGGGAACGGGGATGTGGCCGGCGAAGGCTTTTTTCGCGAGCCAGAGGAGGACGTTGGAGTCCTTGCCCATCGACCAGAGCATGCCGACTTTTTCGAAGGCGTGGTAGGCTTCGCGGAGCAGATAGACGGAGTGGGATTCGAGTTCGTCGAGGTGGGACATGACGGAAAAAAATGACTAAGGGACCAAAGGACTAAGGGACCAAAG
>JBEANZ010000312.1:0-2658 GCA_041165185.1 Verrucomicrobiota bacterium
TCAGCGGGAGCTCGACGGTGAGATTGAAATGCGGCGCGAGCAGCGGCCGGCAGCCCTCGATCACGTGGCGACGGTAGGCCTTGAACGCGTTGGTGGTGTCGTTGAGGCCGTGGCGAAAAAGCGTGCGGATGAAGAGATTCGCGAACCGGTTTACGATGAGCTTCACGCGCGGGTAATCGACCACACGGCCGCCGGCGACGAAGCGGCTGCCGAACACGCATTCGTGCCCCTCCGCGAGGAGCCGCCAGTAGCGCACGGCGTCGGAGGCGGCGTCGGAGGCGTCGGCCATCATCACGACCACGGCGTCGCCGCGCATGTGATCGAAGCCAAAGGTGATCGCGCGGCCGAAGCCGTGCGGGCCGGGATTTTGCACGGGGGCGAGCGTCGGGATCTCCGCGCGCAGTTCCTGGAGCACGGCCCAGGTGCGATCCTTGCTGCCGTCGTCGACCACGACGATCTCGTGCGGCACGCCCGCGCGTTGAAATTCCTCATAGAGGCCGCGCAACGTCGGGGGCAGCGAGGCCTCCTCGTCGCGCGCGGGCATGACGACCGAGAAGAGCCTGAGCGGAGCTTTAGGGTCAGCCATGATCAGAGCGGGGCGGACAACTCGAGCCACTCCGGGTGCGCCTCCGCGTGTGCGGCGATCTCGTCGAGGATGGCGTCGATCGGCGTGGCCGGTTGCCATTTCCAGAGCCGTCGGGCTTTCGCGGAATCGAGCACGACCCACGGCAAATCAAACGGCCGCGGCGTGGCGTCCACGCCGACCGCGTGCGCACCGAACCGCGCCGCGCACCAATCGCTGAGCTGCCGCAGCGAGCGCGCGCTTGCGGCGCCGCCGGAGAAATTCACGACGCGATCCGTCGCGGCGAGCTTTGGGGCGGCGAGTTGTTTTTCCAACACCGCCACCAGATCGCGCGGGTGCAGGCAGTCGCGCACCTGATGGCCGTGGCCGCCGAAGCCGATGTATCTCAGCGGACGCTGCCGGCGCCACGAGTGGATCCAGTAGGAAAAAATCCCCTGGTCTGCGCGGCCGAATTGGCCCGCGCCCGCGAGCACACCGCAGCGATTGACGAACACGGGGAGCCCGAACGTCTCGCCGTATTCGAGCGCGAGCGCCTCGCTGGCGAGCTTCGTCGCGCCGTAGAGCGAGACCGGCGCGGTGGTTGAAAAGGTTTCGTCCACGCCCGCCGCGCTGACGCCCGGCGGCAGTTTCGCGCGCGGCTTCGGGCGAAACGCCCCGCCCTTCGCCTCGACCGCGAGCGCGGCGAGCGGCGCGATCGCGTAGACGCGGCTCGTGCTCAGCAAAACGAATCCCGCACCGAGGCGCCGACAATACTCCAACAGGTTCACCGTGCCGCCGAGGTTGTGCTCGACGAGTTGCCGCGCGCTCGTCTTGCCGTCCACGCCCGAAAGCACGCTTGGGCTTGCTGCCGCATCGATCACGAAGTCGGCCGGCGGGAGCGCGTCCACATCGCTCGCCGCGCGCAGGTCGGCGTGGACGAGTTTCACGCCGGCGCGTTTCAACTCGGCGCGGTTGGTTTCGCTGCCGGGGCGGATGAAGTTGTCGAACCCCGTGACCGCGTGGCCGCGGGCCGCGAGCGCACGCGCGAGCACGCCGCCCACAAAGCCGCACGCACCGGAAATCAGGATTCGCATGGGCGAGTGAAAGTGAAAGTGAGCAGGAAAGTGGAGGGGAAACTTCTCCGCGCCGCGGATCTTCGCCCTTCCCTTTCCCATTCTCTTTCACTTTCACTCCCCGCATGAGCCAGCTGCGCGGCGACTACAAATCCGTTTGGAACAACCTCTCCGGCACCAAGGAAGCCGCCTACATGGTCGTCGCCGGCTACACCGATGAGGACAAGTTCCACGCCGACGCCGAGGACACGCTTTCCATCCTCCGCGACACCGTCGGCATCCGCGCGGACGACGTGTTTCTTGAGATCGGCTGCGGCGTGGGGCGCGTCGGGCGCGTGCTTTCGCCGTTCGTGAAGCAGTGGATCGGGTGCGATGTGTCAGCCAACATGATCCGCATCGCGGGACGCCGGCTCCTCGGCCTCACCAACACCCGACTCCAAGAAATCTCCGGCTACGATCTCCAGCCGATCCCGGATAACTCCATCGACGTCGTCTACACGACCGTCGTCTTCATGCACCTCGAGGAATGGGATCGCTACAACTACATCCTCGAGGCGAAACGCGTCCTGAAACCCGGCGGCCGTTTTTACTGCGACAACGTCGACCTCGCCTCGCCCGCCGGCTGGGCGGTGTTCGAGGAGAGTCGGAAAACGTTTTCCCCGCGCGAACGCCCGGCGCAAATCTCGAAATGCTCCACGCAACCCGAGATCGCGGCCTTCCTGCGCCACGCCGGTTTCGTCGACGCGCACGTCGCGGGTCGCCTGGACTTCTGGGTCTACGGTTGGGGGAAGAAGCCGGTGGCGTGAGGCGTCACGCTTTCCGCGCGACCCAGAAGCGGCACTCGTCGGAAAATTCGCGCACGGCGCGGGACTCGCGCGCGACCTCGCGACGGAGCGCGTCGAACTCATGCGCCCAACCCGTGGCCGCGAGATCGGCGAGGATTTCCGGGCGGTCGGGGAGGTGCATGAACGTGCGGCCGCTCTCATCCTCGAAATAACGATCGCCGAACTCGACGAGGCGCGG
>JBEANZ010000313.1:0-2849 GCA_041165185.1 Verrucomicrobiota bacterium
CACCCCGCTCCGTTTGGTCCGCCCCGCATGAATCGCGACCTCGAGATTTTCGGCGAGATTTTGGATTCGCCGCCCGACCGCCGCGAATCGCTCCTCGCGAGCGCCTGCGGCGACGATCCCAGCCGGCGCGCGCGCATCGAGGCGCTGCTCGCCGGCTACGAGGGCGCGGGTGATTTTCTCGAAAACTCCGTCGCCGACCGCGCCGCCCCGCCCCCCGACGAACAACCCGGCGACGCCATCGGCCGCTACACGTTGATCAAGAAAATCGGCGAGGGCGGCTGCGGCTCCGTCTATCTCGCCGAACAAAAAATTCCCGTCCGCCGCCGCGTCGCGCTCAAGGTCATCAAGCTCGGCATGGACACCCGCCAGGTCATCACGCGCTTCGAGGGCGAGCGGCAGGCCCTCGCGTTGATGGACCACCCCGACATCGCGCGCGTGCTCGACGCCGGCACCACCGAGACCGGCCGGCCCTACTTCGTGATGGAGCTCGTCGACGGCACGCCCATCAACAAATTCTGCGACGAGCACCGCCTCGCCGTCCCCGCGCGCCTCGAGTTGTTCGCCCGCGTCTGCCTCGCGCTCCAACACGCGCACCAAAAAGGCATCATCCACCGCGACGTAAAACCCTCCAACATCCTCGTCGCCCTCGTCGACGGCGTGCCCACGCCCAAGGTGATCGACTTCGGCATCGCCAAGGCCACGCGCGACCCGCTCACCGAGCACACGCTCGTGACCGGCGTGGATCAGTTCATCGGCACGCCCGCCTACATGAGCCCCGAGCAGGCCGACCTGCGCGACCTCGACATCGACACCCGCAGCGACATCTACGCGCTCGGCGTCGTCCTCTACGAATTGCTCTCGGGCCAACTCCCCTTCGACCCCCGCCTCCTCCACCGCGCCGGCGTCGAGGAGATCCGCCGCCTCATCCGCGAAAGCGAACCGCCGCGCGTCTCCGCGCGCTTCGCCGCCCTCGCCGCCGACACGCGCGCGCCCCTCGCCCAGCAACGCGCCACCACCCCCGCCACCCTCGTCTCCACCCTCCGCGGCGACCTCGACTGGATCGCCCTGCGCTGCCTCGAAAAGGACCGCGCCCGCCGCTACCCCAGCGCGCAGGAACTCGCCGAGGACATCCGCCGCCACCTCCGCCGCGAACCCGTCGAAGCGCGCCCGCCGAGCACGCTTTATCGGACGTCTCGTTTCGTCGCCCGCCACCGCCTCGCCTGCGCAAGCGCCGCCGCCATCGCCCTCTCGCTCGTCGCCGGCACCGTCGTGAGCGTGCGCCAGGCCATCCTCGCCAACGCCGCCAGCCGCGCCGCCGCGATTGCCCGCACCGACGCCCAGCAACGCCAGCAACAAGCCGAGAAACTCCTCTCCTTCCTGCTCGGCGACGTGAGCCCTGAGCTGAAAAAATTCAGCAGCGTCACCGTCCGCGGCAACCTCGGCGACAAGGCGCTGGACTATTTCTCCGCCGTCCCGCCGGAAAAACTCACCGACACCGAAGTCGCCCGCCAATCGAAGGCGCTCACCCAAATCGGCGAGATCAAGATGGACGAGGCGAAATACGCCGAGGCGTCCGAGGCGTTCACGAAAGCCTACCACAGCGCAGCTACGCTCACCGCCCGCCACCCGCAGGACGCCGACATGCTCTTCGAACGCGCGCAGGCGGAATACTGGGTCGGGGCTGTCGCGCGGAAGCGCGGTGATCAGTCAACCCTTCTTAAGTGGTGGACACGCTATCGGGACTCGGCCGTGGACCTCGTGACACTTGAGGGCAAGAAACCGCGTGCCCAACTCGAGTTCATTTACGGCCAGCACAATCTCGCGCTGCTTGAAGCCGAGCGCGGAAATCTCGCCGCAGCCCGCGCCGGCTTTATTGCCGAGCGAGCCGACCTCAGTGAGATGCTCGCCCTAAAGCCCGGTGATCGGGAACTCCGCCGGATCATGGCCGAACTCGTCACCTGGCTCGGCCTGATCGCCGAACGCGACGGAGACTTCGCCGCTGCGCTCGGACATTTCACCGAAATGGCGTCGCGCTACGAAGCCCTCGCCCAAGCAGAGCCAGCAATTCTCCGCTGGCGAAACGAGCTGGCGACAAGTCTGGCCTTTGTCGGTAGCATCCAAGCCATGCTTGGCCGCCGAGCGGAAGCAGCCACGACCGTCGCACGGGCAAGGTCGTTGCTCGATACCCTAGTCACCAGCGATCCGAAAAATCGGCAATGGCAGTTCAACGCCCTCAATGGGCGGCTAGCCGAGGTCGCGTTGCTACTGGCTGGATCCGAGCTAGCCGCCGCCGCTCCGCTTATTGCAGAGCTGCGAGTCGGATTGGAAAACTTGGTCACGGCGGAACCCACGTCTCAGAATTTTCGGCGCAATCTGGCCAAAGCGTGGCGACAGGAAGCCCGCCTGCGCATGGCGAGCCGCCGGCCTGACGGCGGCGAGGCGGTGGCCCGCGCCCTGAACCTTGGCGCCGTGCTGATCAAGGAAGTGCGAGCCGACGAGACAACCTTCGCGGAATATGCACAGATCGCCCTGCTGGCTGGCCGCATCGCGCTCGGCGACGCTGATGTGGGCCGCGCGCGGCGCCACTGGGAGCACGTGCTCAGCACGCTCGGCGGAGCGCGGATGGACTCGAACGACTGGCGCTTTCTTGATCCCGCCGCACAGGCGCTCACTCTCCTCAGCCGCACGGACGAGGCGCGTCCTCTCATTGAGAGGCTCCAGCGCCTCGGTTACCATGCTATTGACCCTTTAGCGGCGTCCATTCTGGACGTCGCGCCTCCAACCGCCAGTGCCTCCCTGCCAAAATGAACGACGACGCCTCCTCCAATCCCTGCAAGCCAGTGTTCACA
>JBEANZ010000314.1:0-3543 GCA_041165185.1 Verrucomicrobiota bacterium
GTCGGCCAGGCGTTGGCAGCTCTCGTCGGCGATGAGCGGGAGCGGGCTGCGCGCGCGGAGCCACGCGGTGTCGTCGAGCCGCGCCTTCGGCATCGGCTGCTCGATGAACACGACGCCGCGCGCCGCGAGCCACTCGATCATGCGCAGCGCCTCCTCGCGATCGGTCCAACCCTGGTTGGCGTCGACGGTGATCGGAGTGTCGGTCACCTCGCGGATCGTCGCGATCATCTCGCGGTCGTTGTCGCGGCCGAGTTTGACCTTGATGATCTTGTAGATGCTCGCCTCGCGGGTTTTCGCGCGGACGACGTCGGGCGTGTCGATGCCGATGGTGAAGGAGGTGACGGGCGCCCTGGCCGGGTCGAGGCCCCAGAGGCGGAACCACGGCGCGCCGAGTTTCCGGCCGACCCAGTCGTGCAGCGCGATGTCGAGCGCGGCCTTGGCGGCGGTGTTACCAGGCGCGAGCGCATCGAGGGCGGGCAGGATTTCCTCCAACTGAAACGGATCCGCGAGCGCGGCGAGCAGCGGCGCGGCGAGCGCGAAGAACGCCGCCGCCGTCGCCGGCGACTCGCCGAGATACGGCGGCATCGCCGCTTCGCCGTAGCCGACGACGCCCTCGCGCTCGACCTCGACGAGCGTCGCGGGCGTGGTCGTGCGCGAACTCGTGGCGATGGTGAACGCGTGGCGCAGCTCGAGCGTGTAGGGGCGGTGGCGGAGGATCATGCGGGCGCGGAAAATTTTCCCGTGCTCCGGAAATGGCAACGCGTTTCCCGGCCCCTGGCGCGGCGGCGCTCAGGGCGCTCAGGGCGCGCGGAGCGCTTCGAGCGCGGCGAGGATGTCGGCGGCTTTCGCCCGATCACCGTGGGTGCGGCTGATCTTCGCGAAGCGGACCACGCCGCCCCGATCGAGCACGAAGGTCGAGGGATAGGCCGTCTCGCCGCGCGCGGCCCAGCGCAGCGCGTAGGCGTTGACCATCGTGAAATCCGGATCGAGGGCGAAGCGGAACGCGGCGGGCCACTCGCGGCCCTTGATCGACTGGAACTCCGCCGCGTGTGCGCGCAGGTCCGCCGCCGGGCCCGGGTAAACGAAAACGACCTGCGCCGGCGCGCTGGCGAAGGCGGCGCGTGCGGCGACGAACTCGTTCACCTGCCGGTCACACAGCGGGCACTGGTAGCCGGGCCAGCCGCGCAACACGATGAGCACGACCGGGCCGCGCGTCGTGAGTTCGGCGAGGCGGACCGGCGCACCGTCGATCGCCGCCAGAGAAAAATCGGGCGCGACCCCGCCGACCTGCGGCGGCTCGGCCGCGCGGGTGGCGGCGGCGCCGCCGAGGACAACGCCCGCGAGCACCGCGAGGCGGACGAGGAAGTGTCGCCGGAGAAAAGGAAACGAAGGACAGAGGACCATAGTGGGAGTAGGAGTCGCGAGCGCCGCGCTTATTCTCGGCGACCGCGCGCGCAGACGGATCCGGTTTGTCGGGAGGCGCGGGAGCCGGCGGCTAGTTTTCCGCGCGTTTGCGAAACACGATCAGGTGCTGGCGGGGGAGCGTGCGCACGGTCTCGACGTAATCGAGGGCGTGGGCGGTCATTTCCTTTTTCACCTGCGCCTCCGTCATTTTGTGGAGCGGCTTGATGGGCACGGAGCGGTCCTCGGCGCGGTATTCCACGAACACGATGCGCCCGCCGGGTTTGAGTCGTCGGCACAGCGCCTCGATCATTTCCCACGGTTGGCTGCACTCGTGGTAAACATCGACGAACAGCGCGAGGTCGACCGGCTGCGGGAGCCTGGGATCGTCGATGGCGCCGAGCACGCCGGTGACGTTTTTCACACCGCGCGCCTTCATCGCGGCGCGGAGTTTCGCGAGCATCTCGGGTTGGATTTCCACGCCGTAAACCACACCGTGCGGGCCGACGGCCTCGGCCATGCGCCAGGAAAAATAGCCCGTGCCGCAACCGATGTCGGCGACGACCTCGCCAGGCTGCAGCTTCAACGCGGCGAGCACGAGGTCGGGGCGTTCTTCGGTCTCGCGCTCGGCGCGCTCGAGCCAAGGCGCGCCCTGGTGCGTCATGTAGTGCGCGATCTCGCGGCCGAAATAGTATTTGCCGATGCCGTCGCGGGTCTGCGCGCCGTCCTCATAGCGCGGCGCCGGCGCGGCGGCGGCCCAGCCGAGCGTAGCGATCAGCGCGCCGAGGAACAGCGAGGCGCGCGCGCGCGCCGCACGCGGAAACAGAGTGGGGGAGACCGGATTCATGCGACGACACAGCGCGGCGGCGCGGCGGGAGGCAAACGCGATTTGCCGGCGAGCGTGCGGCGGCGTGCGGAAGGTTGCCTCGCGGCCCGACGCACGCACGCTGCCGACGTGCTCAAGACGAAATCGGTTCACGCGGAGATCGCGCCGGACGACGGCCTGCGCATCCTCGCGTCGCGCTTCCGCGGCCGCGGCCTGCCCACGGCTCGCTACGACGTGTGGATGGCGAACCTGGGCCCGAGCGAGGCGCTGTTGAAGGCGTTTCTCGCTGGAAAAATCACATGGCGCGAATTTGGGCTTCGCTACCGCGAGGAAATGTTTGCCCCCGCCGCGACCGACTCCGCCAACGCGACGATCAAGAACCACGGCCAGAAATTCACGCTGCGCCTGCTGGCGAAGCTCGCCGCAAAGGAAAACGTCACGCTCCTCTGCCATTGCGCCGAGGACGCGACGGAGTGCCATCGGTTCGTGCTGCGGAAACTGATCGAACGAGAGGCCGACGATAAGGCTCAGCATCGCTTGTCATAGTCGGCGTGCGAGCCAATCCACTCCCAGAGAAATTCGTCGGCGAGAAAACGGCCGATGGCGCGATAGTGATTGCCAACCCGGACCGACCAGTTCCCGCCGCCGATCGGCTTGAAGTGTAGGGACGGGTGGAACGCGTGAGACTGCCAGAGCCGGTAGTTCTTGCGGGCGGTCGAGCGGGTCGCGGCGGGCAGTGCGTGATAAAGCCGCCAAAATTCCGGCGTGCCGCGGCTCGCGAGTCTCACGACTGGTCGAGAATCTCGTCCAACGGTTTGGTCTGGCCGGAGTGGTGGGCGTTGCTGGCCTCCCGATTGAGCGCGTCAAACTTGCCAGCGGCGGCGTCGGCTTTCATTTGGCGGTCCCACGCGTCGTCGTCCCAACCGCAAAGCCGGGCGACGAGTTCGGCACGCGCTTCCAGGGAGAGATTCTCGATGGCGGACTCGATTTCTTGGACGGTGCTCATGCCGGCGACGCTGTGGGGCGCGTGGGCTTTGGCAAACGGGATTTCGGCGAGGTGGCGTCTACGGGTGCGGCTATGCGGTGAATTGCGCAACCAGTTCCCGGACCGGCAGGGATTCAAGCGACCAGCGATCCGCGAAGCGCGCCGCGAGATCGGTTCCGCGAGAATTTCCGTAGTGCGCGGCGAAGGCGGCGGTGGCTTTTTGTTGGAGGAGGGGGATGCCTTCGTTTCTGCGACGGCGGTGGCCGACCGGGAAATGGATTTCGATGCGATCCGTCTTGGTGCCGTCGGTGAAGAAAACTTGGACAGCGTT
>JBEANZ010000315.1:0-5671 GCA_041165185.1 Verrucomicrobiota bacterium
ACCTGCACGGTCTGTTCGGAAAGACCGAGACGTGCGGCGATTTCTTTTTGCGAAAGGCCGTGCAGCTTGCGCAGGACGAAGACCTCTCGACAGCGATCTGGCAATTCGGCGATGGCCGTGCCGAGGAGCGCGATTTCTTCGGCGGTGCAAACACTCTCGGCCACGCCGCGGGAGGAATCGACGACCGTCGCCAAGTCCTCCGCCGCCAGCGCCGCGCGCACCGGCGAAGCCGTCTCACGCCGCAGTAGATCGACGGCGAGATGCCGGGCGATGCGAAACAGATACGCCCGGGCAACGCCAAGAGGTCGCTCGGCCCGGGTGCGCAACAGGCGCAGATAGGATTCTTGCACGACATCCTCCACATCGCGGACTGACGGAAACGCGCCGCGCAGATACGCTTTGAGCGGCGCATCGTGCGGCAGCACCTCAGTCACGAACCATGCGTGCAAAGGGTCGGTGGAAGCGGCCGTGTTTTCGGATCGGGGCAAATCCATCGGGCAAACTCGTGGCGGCAATGTGAGCGGGAATCAAGGTCCGTGTGCGGGGCCGTGGCCGTCAACATGCTCCGCAGCGGTCCACGCCAATATGCCGATTCACCATGAGGAATTCGGGGGCCGCGAGTGAAAGGTGACGTTGCGCGACTGCTTTTCTTTCCATTCGTGAGACCCTTCATCGCGGCGAGGATGCACGGATGTCGGTCAGCCATCTCGACGACTCACGGCAGTTTTTCACGCACGGACCTGAGGCGGGCGGTCATCGTCTTCACCCGCTCGGGCTCAGCGGTGGTGCGCTCGGAGAGATCGTCGGCGAGATGGTAGAGTTCGCTGGGGCCAGCCAAAAGGGGGCCAGCCGAAAGGGGCGAACTTTGCACTTTGCACTTTTCGGGCAGAAACAGGGACGAGTCTTGGGGCTTGAGGCTACTACTCTCTACCTTCGATCGCGAGGCGCCGAGGCGGTCGAGGGCCGATTTGATCTCTTGGAGATAGTTGGGGTGCCAGAGTTCGTGCTCGGCGGCGGGGACGGCGGTGTAAGTCTGCTGATGGTAGAAGTCGCGGACGGCCGTCGCGCGGCGGTGCATTTGCTCGTCTTCGAGGGCGCCCACCAGCACGTCGGCCGGGGTCGCGGCGTTGCCGTTGCGGTAGGAAATCATCCAGCGTTCGGGCTCATCTTCGTCTTCGAGAAAAAACGGCGAGATTGAGCCAAGAATCAGGTGCCGGGCGCGCAACGCTCCGAGATGGGCGTAGAGCGCGCCGAGAGAATACCCCATCACGACCTTGCCCGCCGTCTGGGCGTCGACCTGCGGAAAGATTTCGGTCGAGCCAAAGGGTGGGCGATGGCCGGGCCAGTCGAGTCGGACAAATTCCGTTTCCCAGCCGCAGGTGTGCACGAAGTCGGTGAACGGTTTAAAGCGGCGCTCAGCGCCCGGCATCGGCGGGACAATCGTCAATAAAGGCATGGTGAAGACGGGTGGCGGCGCGGCGGAAAAGGTCAAACGGGGGGCGCGAAAGAACGTGGCGAAAATTCCAACGACGCCTTCGCCAGCTACCGTTTCGCCAACCTTGCCCCGCGCCTCGCCCCGCGCCGCGCGCGTCGGCCTCGGCGCCAACTGGACGATGCATGCGACGTATGGTTTCTGAGTGGCCCTGGCTTTCCAGCCCGCGATTTCTCTTACCGTGAAAACCAAGCCCCCTAACCCCACGGACTCGAAAGCCCGTGCCGCTTAGGTGACGGAAAACATCCGCGCCTTGCCAACCTCGGTTGCGCGCCTAGCTGTCAGTCATGAACTCCGCCGCTGCTCCCGCGTTGCGCGATCTTTCCTTCTCCGAGAAACTGCTGCTCGTCGAAGATTTGTGGGACGACCTCGCGAGCCAGCCCAACGGCATCCCGCTTTCTGCGTCCGTCAAAACCGAACTCGACCGCCGCTACGCGGACTATTTGGCGAATCCGGCGGAAGGTAGCTCGTGGGAAGACGCCAGGCGCCGGCTCGCCGGGTCGTGAAATTACACCGGCTGATCGTCCGCTCATGCGCCGAACGGGACATCGCGGAAGCCTCGCGGACTACGAGGCGATTGCGACGGGCTTGGGCGGGATGTTCCATGCGCGGACCGACGCCGCCATGGCGGCGATTCGCCGCGCGCCGGAAGGTTGCCGCAAGTCTCACGGCGAATATCGCCACCTCGTTCTCCGCCGGTTTCCGTTTGGTGTTTTCTATCTTTTCGATGGCAAGACCATCTCGGTCGTCGGCGTGTTGAATCTTCGCCAAGACCCTGCGGCGATTCGGGCGATATTGAAGTGAGCGGCGCGCGCCCGCGTGGGCGAATCTCGAACAAGTGGAGGCGGCGGAGCGGTGAGCGCTGAAAACAGGGTCAGGTCCAACGACGCCTTCGCCAGCTACCTCCTCCCGCCCGTGTGCCACTCGTGGACGGTGCGAGCGAGGTATGGGTTTTGAAGTGGCCCGGGTTTTCCAGTCCGTGATGATTTTCCGCCGCCGAGACCAACCTCCCAATCCCGCTCAGACTCACGGGCTGGAAAACCCGCGTCACGGACGAGCCATCGCGAAACCTCCCGCAACGGCAAAGCATCCGCCGGTGGTCGCTATCGTCTGGCTGGCCTCCGGCCGCGTCGCCCGTATGGTCTCGCCCACTCACCTCGTCCCATGTTTTTCCGCCACCCGTATTTTCCCCGTTGCCTGTGGCTGATGGCCGGTCTCGCACCCAACGCCTTCGCCGCCGCCGCCCCGCTCGACTACAATCGCGACATCCGCCCCATCCTCTCGGAAAACTGTTTCTCGTGCCACGGCCCCGATGAGAAAGGCCGCAAGGGCAAGCGCCGCCTCGACCTCGCCGAGGCCGCGACCGCCGACCGCAACGGCATCGTCGCCCTCGCGCCCGGCCGGCCCGACGCCAGCGACGCCTGGGTGCGCATCACGAGCCGCGACGACGACGAGGTGATGCCGCCGCCCGACTCGCACCTGAAACTCACCGACGCGCAGAAACAAAAACTGAAAACGTGGATCGAGCAGGGCGCCGTTTACGCGCCGCACTGGTCGTTGGTCGCGCCCGTGAAGAGCGCTCTACCTCGGGTGACTGCCCGCGAAGAGGGGGAGACAGGGAGAAGAGGAGCGGGGGGGATCGCGATTTCTCCCTCTCTCCCCGTCTCCCCCTCTCCCCATCTTCGGCCGCATCCCATCGACGCTTTCGTCCGCGCAAGACTCTCCGAAGAGAAACTCACTCCCGCGCCCGAAGCCGATCCCGCCACCCTCGTCCGCCGCCTCTCCCTCGATCTCACCGGCCTGCCGCCCAGCGCGGCCGACGTCGCCGCCTTCGTCCGCGACCTCTCAATCGAAAATCGAGAATTCAAAATTGAAAATCTCGTCGCCCGTCTCCTCGCCAGTCCGCACTTCGGCGAACGCCTCGCCCTCGATTGGCTCGACGCCGCGCGCTACGCGGACACGAACGGTTTCTCCATCGACGGCGGACGCCACCTGTGGCTCTGGCGCGACTGGGTCATCCAAGCCTTCAACGACAACAAGCCCTACGACCGTTTCCTCGTGGAGCAATTGGCGGGAGACCTTTTGCCCAACCGCACCGACGCCGACCTGATCGCGTCGGGGTTTCAGCGCAACAACATGGTCACCCACGAGGGCGGCACGATCCCCGAGGAGAATCTCACCAACTACAACGCCGACCGCGTGAAGACCCTCGGCGAGTCCGTGCTCGGCCTCACCCTCGGCTGCGCGCAGTGCCACGACCACAAGTTCGACCCGATCTCGCAGCGTGACTACTACTCGCTCTTCGCGTTTTTCAATTCGCTCCCCGACAAGGGACTCGACGGCAACGCCGGCGTGAACCCCGGCCCGAGCATCAAGGCGAAGTCCGTGTTGAGGACTGGCGAGGAGTCCGCGTTGAAAAACCAAATCGCCGCGCTCGAGGAAAAACTCGCGCGCCGCGACGATGCGATCCTCGCCGCGTGGGAGCAGCGCGAGCAGGCGCGTCTGGCCGCGCGCGGGAAAAATCTCCGCGTGATTCCGCTCCGCGCGACGAAAGTCTCCACGCCGAACCGCGGCGCCGGCTTCGAGGTCACGCCCGAGGGCCGCGTGCGCCTGCGCAATCCCGGCGACATGGGCGCGTTCGACATCCTCGCTCAACTCCCGCGTGACGCCGGCCCAATCACGGGCCTGCGCTTCGTGATGCACCCCGTCGACGATGCGCCGCTCGGCGGCTGGGGCTACGGCCCCGCGCGCGCCACGCCGAACCGCGAGCCCGCCGGCAAGGCCGCGAAGAAAATGGCCGCGCCGCCCGAGCCGACCCAGAAGGGCTCGTTCAAGCTCACCGCCGTCGCGCTCTCCGCCGACACTGTGCCCGGCGATCAGGTCAACTTGCACAAGCTGGAGAAAATCACACGCGTCACTGCCAGCTCGTGGGAGCCGCAGAACCCCGCCGCTGGCTGCCTCGATCCACGAAACGACTCTGGCTGGTCACCCGACCTCGTCGCCGAGGGCCCGGTCCATCTCACCGCCACGCTCGCGCGCCCGCTCGATCCCGTGGCGACGCCGCACCTCACCGTCCAACTCAACTTCGGCGCTGGCAAAGTCATGATCCCCGGCCTCATCGAGGTCTGCGCAATCACCGGGACGGATGATGGCACGGACCTGCCCACCGACATCGTCGCCGCATTGCAAACCGCACCCGCCGGGCGCACGCCGGCGCAGACCGCCGCGCTTTGGTCGCACTGCGCCGCGCACGCCGTCGAACTCGAGCGCACGCGCATCGACCTCGCGAATCTCCGAGACCGCCTCGCCGCGCTCTCGGAGCCGTTCACGACAATGGTCATGGAGGTCGCCGCGAAGCCGCGCGACACGTTCATCCTCAACCGCGGCGACTACGCGCAGCCGACCGTGAAAGTCGCGCCCGCCACCCCCGCCGCGCTCCCGCCGCTGCCGCCGGGTGCGCCCGCGAATCGCCTCGGCCTCGCGCAATGGATCGTCGCGCGCGAGAATCCGCTCACCGCGCGCGTCGCCGTGAACCGGTTTTGGAAAATGTTTTTCGGCACCGGCCTCGTCGCGACGCCCGCCGACTTCGGTTCGCAGGGCGAGTGGCCCAGCCACCCGGAGTTACTCGACTGGCTCGCGGTGGATTTCATGGAGCACGGCTGGGACGTGAAGCGCCTCGTCACGCAGATCGTCACGAGCGCGACCTACCGCCAGTCGTCCGCCGCCACACCCGCGATGCTTGAGCGCGATCCGCAGAACCGCCTGCTCGCGCGCGGCCCGCGCTTCCGTTTGCCCGCGGAGTTCGTGCGCGACACTGCGCTCGCGGTGAGCGGCCTGCTCGTGCCGCGCATCGGCGGCCCGAGCGTCAACCCCTACACGCCCGGCGACCTCTGGCGCGAAGTCAGCCACTACGGCAGCTCGCCGGCGACGGCGCAGACTTTCGTGCAGGACCACGGCGAAAAACTCTACCGCCGCTCGCTCTACACCTATTGGAAACGCACCGCGCCGCCGCCGAGCATGATGGCGTTCGACGCGCCCAACCGCGAGGTCTGCACCGTCGCCCGCGGCAACACCACGACGCCACTCCAAGCTCTCGTCACGCTCAACGACCCGCAGTTCGTCGAAGCCGCGCGCGCCTTCGCCGAAAAAATCCTCGCGCGCCCCGGCGACGACACCGCG
>JBEANZ010000316.1:0-3244 GCA_041165185.1 Verrucomicrobiota bacterium
TTGCCCGTGCTATCGAGAGTAACGGGGGTGCCCCAGTCGGTGGCGAGCGTGCCGCTGGCGGTCGTGGCGATGATGTATTTGAGGTCTTGGTTGGTGGCTTTGAAGTAGCTGATGGCGGGGAAGCCATTTACGACGGCGAGGGAAGTGTAGAGGCCGACGTTGGCGGAGCTATCGAGGGTGGCGGGGGTGCCCCACGTCGTGCCCGAGGCGTCGAGGGCGCGGACGTATTTGAGATCGAAATTGGTGAAGTCGTGGTAGCTGATGGCGGGGTTGCCATTGATGACGGCGAGGGAGGTGTAGAGGCCGACGTCGCCCGTGCTATCGAGAGTAGCGGGGGTGCCCCAGTCGGCGGCGAGGGTGCCGCTCGTGGTGGTGGCGCGGATGTATTTGAGGTCGCCGTTGGTGACGTCGTAGTAGCTGATGGCGGGGTTGCCATTGACGATGGCGAGGGAGGTGTATTGGCCGACGTCGCCGGTGCTAGCGAGAGTGGCCGGACTGCCCCAATCGCTGGCCAGCGTGCCGTTGGCGGTGGTGGCGCGGACGTATTTGAGGTCGCCGCTGGTGCCATCGTAGTAGCTGATGGCGGGGTTGCCGTTGACGACGGCGAGGGAAGTGAATTGACCGACGATGCCGGTGCTATCGAGCGTGACGGGGGTGCCCCACGTCGTGCCCGAAGCGTCGAGCGCGCGGGCGTATTTGAGGTCGAGGTTGGTGGTGTCGTAATAGGCGATGGCGGGGTTACCATTGACGACAGCGAGGGAGGCGTATTGGCCGACGTTGCCAGCGTAGTCCACCGTGGAGATGGTCCAGGCTCCGGAACCATCGACGGCGCTGTTGCGGGCGAACATGAGGTTCGCATCCGTGGCGTTGTTGTAGGCGATGGCCGGGGTGCCGTTGACGATGGCTTGGGAAGTGTATTGGCCGGTGGTTCCGTTCGGCCCGCTGCCGTAGTCGAGGGTGAGGCGGGTGACAGGGAGGGGAGTGACGGAGGCGGAAGCGGTGGAGGCGGTGGAGGTGCCGACGGAGTTGGTGGCCGTGACGGTGAAGGTATAGGCGGTGCCGTTGGTGAGTCCCGCGACGGTGATCGGGTAGGCGAAGGCCGAGGCGGAAATATTTCCCGGGCTGGAGGTTACGGTGTAGCTTGTGATGGGCGCGTTGCCGTTGCTGGCGGGGGCGGCGAAGGTGACGCGGGCGGTAGTGCTGCCAAAGTCGACGATGGTGGGGGAGGTGGGGGCACCGGGGACGGTGGGAACGACGTAGGTGTAGAGGGAATTGGCGGAGTTGGAGCCGCCGGGGGTGGTGACGACGACGCTCTGGGCGCCCGCGGTGCCGGCGGGGGTGACGCAGGTGATGCTGGTCGCGCTGACGACGACGACGCTTGTCGCGGCCGTTCCGCCGATGGTCACGCCGGTGGCACCGGTGAAGTTCGTGCCGGTGATGGTGACGCTCGTGCCGCCGGCGGTGGTGCCGCTGGTCGGGGAGATGGCGGAGACGGTGGGGACGGCGGCGGCGTTGCTGACGGTGACGCCGTTGCCGGTGAGGTCGGCGATGACGACGGCGGCGGCGGCGCCGGCGTTCCAATCCTCGGCGGCGGCGAGGTTGTAGGTCACGGAGCCGTTGGAGGTGGTGCCGTTCTTGTTGAGGCGGGTGGTGAGGGCGGTCTTGTCGGTCGAGTTGAGAGTAACGGAGAAGGCGGTGCCGCTGCTGATCTCGACGGAGGTGGTCGTCAGGGTGTAGGCGGTGGAATCGCCGGTGAGGGTGAGCTTGGTGACGTCGATGTCGTTGGTCGCGCCGGAGAGCTTGAGCAGGCCGGTGCCGGTGACGGCGAGGACGCCGGTCGTGGCATCGTAGGTGGCGGAAGTGATGGTGGGGACGGCGACGTTGGAGACGGTGACGGCGTTGCCGGTGAGGTCGGCGGTGGTGACGGCGGCGTCGGCGCCGGCGGCCCAATCTTCGGCGGCGGCGAGGTTGTAGGTGGTGGCGCCGGTGGAGGAGGTGCCGTTTTTGTTGAGGATTTGGTTAACGGCGGCGCGGTCGGTGGCGTTGAGCGTGACGGAGAAAGTGGTGGCGGTGGTGATTTCGACGGAGGTGGTCGTGAGCGTGGAGGAGGTGCCGCCTTCGCCGACGAGAGAGAGTTTGGAGACGTCGATGTCGTTGGCCGCGCCGGATTTCGCGAGGAAGCCGGTGCCGGTGACGGCGAGGACGCCGGTGGTGGCGTCGTAGGTGGCGGAGGTGATGGTGGGAATGGCGACGCTGGAGACGGTGATGGCGGCGGTGGCGACGGCGGTGTTGCCAAAGGTGATGGCGGACTCCCAGTCGTCGGCGGCGGCGAGGTTGTAGGTGGTGCCGCCGGAGGAGGCGGTGCCGTTTTTGTTGAGGATGACGTCAACGGCGGCGCGGTCGGAGGCGTTGAGGGTGACGCTGAAGGCGGTGGCGCTGCTGGCGGTGACGTTGGCGGTGGTGAGGGTGCGCGTGGTGCCGCCCTCGCCGGTGAGGGTGAGCTTGGAGACGGTGATGGTGTCGTTCGTCGCCATGTTGGTCGCGGTGACGGCGAGGACGCCCGTGGAGGCGTTGTAGGTGGCGCTGGAAATGGTGGGGGAGACGAGGATGAAGGTCTCGTAAACGCCGGCGGAGTTGGACGTGAACGTCACGCGGTCGGTCGAGGTGCCGGTGGCGATGGCGTTGCTCGCGAGGTCGGTGATGGCGGCGGCGGAGAGCGCGGCCGGGAAGAAGGCGGCGAGGACGACGAGGAGGAGGGCGCGGAGTTTCATGGGAGGAGGAGCAAAAGTGAGAGTGAAAGTGAGCGTGACAAGGCGGAGGCTAGCGAGAACAGACGGGAGAAAACCAACCGGTTGAACCACGGATGGACACGGATGGACACGGATGGAAAACGGCTGAGGTGGAGGGAGGGCGGGGCGCACGCCCATGGACGGAGGCGCCATCGCACTCCCGCGCGGGCCGAAGCGCGACTGGCATGGGTGGTTCGAATCCGTGGTTATCGGTGTTCATCCGTGGTGAAGAATTGTTTGGGAGGTTGAGGGAGACGGCGACGGGCGCGGTGATGGCGGGAGGTTTCCTGAAACGGAAAGCGGGCGTGGATTGTTGCAGGGCGGAGTCGCGGCAGATGGGTGTAGGGCGGAGGTCAGTCGATGACCTTGAGGCGGAATTCGCCCGTGCCGCCCGTGATCGTGACGGCGACGTCGTAAACGGAGGTGGAGACGGCGGTGCCGCTCGCGATGGTGCC
>JBEANZ010000317.1:0-6061 GCA_041165185.1 Verrucomicrobiota bacterium
ACGGACGACTGCGACCAAGGTCGCCGCCGACGGCGGCCGCGCCCTTCCCGGGGAGCGCACGCGTCCCGCGTGTCGGGGTCGGCGTCCCGCCGACCTCCTCCGGACGTCCTCGGCGGGACGCCGAGGACAGCCCGCGGGACGCGGGCGCTCCCCGGGAAATTTCGGCCCGCCGGTGTGGTGGGCGGGCCTTAACCGTGGCACGGGTCTCCCGACCCGTGGTTGCGGCGCTCACCGGTCGGGAGACCCGTGCCGCGGCGGACTCGTGGTGCTCAGAAATCCCGGCTCACGCGCACGAACCAGAACGCGCCTTCGGCGCTGCCGACGCCGTTGTAGTAGCCCGTGCTGTTTTCCATGTAGCGCGGCGGCGCCTTGTCGAAGGCGTTGCGCACGCCGACGGTGAGCTTCGAGCCCCAGAGCGCGTTGTAGGAGACCTGCGGGTTCACGCGCCACTGGTTGTTGTAGAGCGGCTCGGGGCCGGCCGTGATGCCCACCGGCGGGAAGTGGCCCACCATGCTCACGAACGCGCTCGCGGCCCAGTTGCCCTTGCGCCACGAGAGCGTGCCGGTGCCGCGCACGAGCGGGACGTTGTCGTTGCCGTCGATGTCGATGAGCGTGAGCACGCCGAGCGAGTTGAGCGTGGTGCGCTCGAAATTCGCGAGGTAGGTGGCGTTGAGGCCGAGGTTAAACTGGCCGAGCCGCTCCGTCTTGTAGCGGTAGCTCACGCCGAAATCCCAGCCGTCGAGGAGGACCTTGTTGGCGTTGAACCAGTCCGTCGCGATCGCGTCGATGATGCCGACGGTGAAACCCGCCGCGGCCTCCGCCGGCGTGAGCGTCTTCCGGATCACGCGGCCGGCGGGGAGGCGCAGCTCGTTGGTGAGCGTGAACGCCGCGCCGTCGCGCGTGATCAGGTTTTTCTGGTTGAACTTAAAGTAGCTCACGTCGGCGCTCAGGCCCTTCAGCGGGCCGCGCGGCACATCGAGCACGAAGCCGAGGTAGGTCGTCTTCGTCTCCTCGGGCTGAAGGCCGGCATTGCCGCGGCCGACGGTCTTCAACTGCGCGGACGGCTGGTCGGTGCGGCGCGGATCAAACACCTGGCCGGCGGTGAAACTCACGCTGCCCTTCGTGTAGAGAAACGCCAGGTCCGGCGCCTTGAACGACTCCGAATACGAGCCGCGCAGCATCAGCCAGCTCACCGGTTTCCAGCCGAGCGCGACCTTGGGCTTCGTGGTGTTGCCGAAGTCGGAATACTCCTCGTGGCGCGCCGCGAGCTGCAGCTCGATGTGGTTCGGAAACGGCACTTTCACCTCGAGATACTGCGAGGTGACCTGGCGCTTGCCGTAGTAGCCGAAGCCCTCGCTTCCGCCGACGATGTTGCCGGTTTCGTTTTCGACGGTGCGGGTGTCGGTGAGGTTTTCCTTCCGATACTCGAAGCCGGCCGCGAGCCCGATCGCGCCGGACTTCCACGGGGTCTGCACGAGACTGCCGTTGATCGAGATGTCGTAGAGGTTGGAGTTGAACTCCGTCTTCGTCGGATTCTTGCCCGAGTAGAATTTTGTCACGCGCGGATCCTCGGGGCCGAAGGGATTCGCGAAGAGGCGCTGGCCGTCGATGGTCACGCCGAGCAGCGCCTGCTGCACCTGCGAGTCGAAGGAGACGTTGGGCGAGAGGTTTTCAAACGAGCCCGCCGCCGTCATGAACGCGCCTTCCCACGACCAGTCGCCGCCGAGCGTGCCGCCGAGGCCGAAGATGCCGCGCGGGTATTCGGAGCGCGTGTCGTTGATGCGCGGGCCGGCGTTCACGAGGCGAAACGTGCTCAACTCGATCGACTGGCCGGCGGCGCCGAGGAAGCGCGTGCCGTAGGGGTTGAAGGGATTGTCGGCGGAGACGACGAGGCGGCCGTTGGTGCCGGCGCCCTTGTCCGTCGTCGTAAACGGCGAGGGCGCGGACTGACTGACGCCCTGGACCTTGTTGTAGAAGAGGTCCGCGAAACCGTAGATCTGGTCGTTGAAATTGTGGCGCATCACGACGCTGAGGCCGCGCGTGTCGTGCTCGGGCGTCTGCGTGGTGTCCTGCTGAAAATCGTAGAGGCCCGCGCCCGTCACGCGCGAGACGGCCACGCCGTTCGCGATGAGCGGGCTGGTCGTGGTGTTGAGAAACGTGCGCACCGTCGCCGTGCCCGGGATGAAGTAGCGCGCGGGAAACGTGGTCGCGCTGCGGAGGTCGGCGCCGACGAGGATGTTGCCCGTGATGTCGGCCTCGAGCTGCGCGGCGCTGGTCTTGTCGTAGCGGAGGTCGGCGGTCTTGGAGAAATTGAAATCGGAGTCCTTGGTCTGGTTGCGGTGCGAGTAGTTGACGGTCGCCTGGATGCTGGTCTGGCCCGCGGCGGCGCCGGCGATGGCGAAGGCGCTGCGCTCAAACGAGTCCTTGTGAAACGTGTTGCCGGCGGTGATTTCCGTGGTGAGCCCGGTGTAGTTGCGGCGCAGGCGGATGTTGATGACGCCCGCGACGGCGTCGGAACCGTAGATGGCCGACGCGCCGTCCTTGAGCACCTCAAGCGCCTCGATCGCGGCGGTGGGGATTTGCCGGAGATCGATCGCGGACTGGAAACCGTTGAACAGGCCCGCGCCCGAGGGGACGGCGCGGCGGCCATTGATGAGGACGAGGGTGTTGTTGTTGCCGAGGCCGCGGAGATTCACGGTCGAGGTGCCGCTCGCGAAGCCGTTGCCCGAACCCTCGGGCACAATCGATTGGCCGCTGTTGATCGGGAGGGCGCGGAGGGCGTCGTCGACGTTGGTGAAACCTGTCGCCTGGAGATCGGCGGCGGTGAAGCGGATGACGGGGCTCGGCGTCTCGGCGTCGATGCGTTTGATGCGCGAGCCGGTGACCTCGAAGGTCTCGAGTTTTTCGACGGCCGGTTTGTCGGTGGGCTTGGGCGCGGTCGCGGGGGCGGGTGTCTGCGCAAACGCGGCGAGCGGCAGCGCGACGGCGAACGCCGCGAGGGCGCGCGCCGACGCGAGGCGGCGGGTGGTGGGGACGGTGGCAGTGGTCATGGTGCGGTTGGTTTTCGGTGTGCGGTGCGGGTGGTCGGGCAACGGCGCCGGCCGTGGGACGGCCGCGCGTTTCGTTTGCGGCGAGCAAGGCCCGCCGCGCGGCGGGCGGAATCGCAATGCGACGGGCGCGCCGCCGCGCGCGACGAAGCGGCGGTGAATCGCGACGGAATTTTCCCGAAAATGGCGCGACTTGCGCCGAACGGCGGCGTGGGATGCGACGAGTCGCGCGGTTTCTGCGGCGTGCGCCGGTCCGCCCGCTCCCGCTCGCGGCCACCAAAAAAAACGCGCCGCGAAAAATCGCGGCGCGCGGGTGGTCGGACGGTTTTTTCCCCGACTCAGAATTCCTTCTTCAACTCGAGGAACATGAAGCGGCCGATGATATCGTAGGCATACTTCGCCGTGTTGGCCTCCGTGCCGCCGCCGCCGCCGGCACCGGGGACGAAGGGCGCGGCCTTGTCGAAGAGGTTGTTCACGCCGACGTTCACGCTCAGGCCCTTGGTCCACTCGCGGCCGAGCGAGGGCAGCCGGTAGTTCACCGAGAGGCTCGCCGTGGTGTAGTTCGGGATCGTGTAGGCTTTGCCGTCGGCGCGCTGGGTGTTGACGGTGCCGGGCGCCTCGCCGAACGCCACGCCGGGGGCGTTGAGCTTCGGGAGGTGGCTCACGCTGAGCGACGCCGAGAGATCGCGGTAGGCGTAGTTGAAGCGCGCTTTCAACGCGTAGTTCGGAATCACGCCCTGCTGGTTGGCCTTGCCGTTGGCGCTGTCGGTGAAGTTGCGCGCGTATTGGTAGTAGCGGCCGGTCGGGCTCGTGCGCGCGCGGAAGTTGAACGGCACGTTCACGTCGGCGCCGATGTTGAAGAAGCCCATCCGGTCCGTGCGGAACTGGTAACTCGTCGAGAGATCAAGGCCGTCGGTCCACTGGTCGCCCACGGGATTGTAGACGACGCTGAGGAAACCAAAGTTCGTCGAGGTGACCTGGTTCGCCGTGTTGGCCGTCATGCGCGAGCCGTCGGTGAAACGGAAATTCGCCGCGTAGGGCGAGGCGGCGCCCTTGGCGTTGAGGTCGCTCGCGATGAACGTGTAGTCGAAGCCGCCGACCTTGCCCTGCCGGATGTGATAGTAGTCGGCGGAGAAATTGAGCCCCTTGATCTGCTTGGGCGAATAGACGAAGCCGCCGGTGAACGACTCCGACTTCGCCGCCTCGAGGCCCGGGTTGCTGAGCTCGTTGGCCTGGCCGATGAACTGGCCGGTGACGGTGCGGCCCGTGCTGCCGCCGGAGCTCGTGCTGCCGTTGCCCTCGAGCACGGTGAGCTGCGGCGCATTCTGGCTCGGCGGTCCGAAGAGCGCGAAGATCGAGGGGGCGATGAAGCCCTTGGTGTAGGTGCCGCGCACGACGAACTGCTGGTCAAACGGCAGCCAGCGCAGGCCGAATTTCGGCGTGGTGGCGTTGCCGCCCGGGGTGATGCGCTCGACGCGCACGGCCGCCGTCAGATCGGCGCGGTAGAAAAACGGCACGGCGCTTTTCGGCGCGGTGAGCGGCACGATCGATTCGGCGAAGGCGGCGCGGGTGCTGCGCTTGCCGCTCTGGAAGCTGTTGGCGGCGTTGTAGCCGAGCGCGAGGCCGGTGGTGAAATTGCTGTCGGCCTGGCTCGCGAGCCGCTCGCGACGCGCCTCGCCGCCGAGGGCGAGCGCGATGTCGCCGGCGGGCAGCGTGAAGGGTTTGCCGGTCACGCGGAAATCCACGCTGCGCTGATCGATTTGCGCGGCTTTGAAGAGCGTGACGCGCAGGGCGTCGATCGTGGACTGGGCGTTAGTGCCGCCGATGCCGAACCAGTCGTAAACGGGCACGTTTTGCCCCGTGGTGCGATCGACGTAGGTGGAGAGCGGGCGGCCGGCGGCGTCGTAAACGTAGGCGGTGCCGGCCGCGTTGAGCAGCGGGATGAGTTCCTGGTTCATGACCGCGCCGTTGGCGCCGCCGAAGATGTGCTGCTCGCCGCTGGAGCGCGCGTAGTTGAGCGCGGTCTCCCAGCTCCAGCGATCGTTGATCTCGCCGCGGAAGCCCGCGACGAAGCGGTAGGTGTCGACGGAGTTTTCGGCGAAGCGATTGCCGATTTCGACGAGCCGCGTGCGCAGGCCGGGCGCGCCCGCCGCGCCGCCCACGCCGATCGGGATGCCGAAGAGGTTGTAGGGATTGTTGGCGGGGATGGTGAGGTTGGCGGTGCCGACGCCGGTGATCGGCGCGGGGGCGAGGCCGCTGCCGCCGTTGGTCGTGCGCGAGTAGAGGAAGTCGCCGAAGACGACGAGGCTCTTGCCCGCGAGTTCCTTTTCGCCGGAGGCGAAGGCCTGGTTGCGCTGGTTGGGCAACACGAGCGGGTTGTCGAAGAGCGCGGTGTTGAGGATGGTCGCCGAGAGGCCCGCCGCCTTGGAGAGCGGCGTATCGGTGATCGAGATGTAGTAGCCGAGCGCCTGGAGCTGCGCGGTGGTTTGCGGCGCGGCGGCGGGATTGGTCTTCGGCGGGAGCGACTTGATGTTGGCGTTGTAGCCGGGCGCGCCGACGGCGAGCGGCGAACCGGCGATGATGAAGTTGCCGTTTCGCCCGGCGAACGACGAACTCATGTAGCTCGGCAGCACGGCGGGATTCTGGCCGAGCGCCGCGAGGTCGGAGGGGGAGAGGGTCGAGAGCTTGCGCTTGCTGGTGCCGAGCGTGGTGTTCTCGAAATACTGCGCGCCGACGACGACGGAGACGCCGGGCTTGGCGACGCCGGCCGTCATCCACGCCTCGCGCGTCTCGTAGTCGCGCTTCTTGTCGAAGCCGTAGCGGCTGCCGAATTCCGCGCCGTTGAAGTTTTTGCGGAGGATGACGTTGATGACGCCGCCGATGGCGTCGGAGCCGTAGATGGTGGAGGCGCTGTCCTTCAGGACGTCGATGCGCTCAATCATGCCCATCGGGATCGTGTTGAGATCGACGTTGGGCGTGGTGGCGGCGGAGGTGTTGGAGCTGAAGGGGGAGTT
>JBEANZ010000318.1:0-6486 GCA_041165185.1 Verrucomicrobiota bacterium
CAATGACGTCTTCGAAGCGGATGTCGCCGCGGCCCGGCGACCGGAAATCCCATTGGCGGCGGGCGTCGCCGAACGCGGTGTGGCCGCCGAACACGCCGACCGTGCCGTCGCCGTGGCCCCACCACACGTCTTTCATGTGGGCGTGGAAAATGCGGTCGGGGAAGCTGCGGATGAATTTCACGTAATCGACGCCCTGATAGCCGAGGTGCGACGGGTCGTAGTTGAATCCGAAACGCTTGTGGCCGCCGACCGCCTCGATGGCGCGCTGGGCGCTGGCGATGTCGAACGCGATCTCGGTCGGGTGGACTTCGAGGGCGAAGTTGACGTTGGCCTTGTCGAAGGCCTCGAGGATCGGGCCGAAGCGTTTGCCGAAGTCGGCGTAGCCGGCGTCCCAGTAAGCCTGCGAAGTCGGCGGGAAGGCGTAGATCGAGTGCCAGATCGAGGAACCGGTGAAGCCGTTGACCACGGCAGGAAAGTCGTCCTTGCCGTTGTTGCCCGGCTTGGCGTCGAAGACCGCGCGCGCGGCCTTGGCGGCGAGGGCGAGTTTCCGGGCCGCGCGCTTGCGCACGCCCTCGGGATCGCCGTCGCCCCAGACATCGGGCGGGAGGATGGATTTGTGCCGTTCGTCGATCAAATCGCACACGGCCTGGCCGACGAGGTGGCTGGAGATGGCGTAGCAGGTGAGACCGTGGTCCTTGAGCTGCGCCCATTTGTCGTGGACGTATTTCTTGCTGTTGGCGGCGGCATCGACGTCGAAGTGGTCGCCCCAACAGGCGAGTTCGACGCCGTCGTAGCCCATCTTTTTGACGAGGGGCAGAAGCTGCGCGAGGGGAAGATCGGCCCATTGGCCGGTGAAGAGGGTGACGGGGCGTGGCATGGTAGGAGAAAGGGGAACCACAGATGGACACAGATGAACACGGATAAAAGCCAAAACAGGCCAAGGCCGCATATCTGTGTTTATCTGCGTCCATCTGTGGTTCTGACTCTCCCGGTGTTTCTCCGCTGCCTCTCCACCCTCGGCTGCCCCGATGCCACGCTCGACGAAGTGCTGGCGCTCGCGCGGCGGCACGACGTTCCGTGCGTGGAGCTGCGCGCGCTCGGCGGCACGGTGGATCTGGCGGGGTATTTTGCGGCGGAGTTCGGCACGCCGGCGCGGCTCGCGGAGCGGATGCGCGGCGAGCGCGTGCGCGTGCGCGTCGTGGCGCTCAACGCGTCGCTCAAACTCATCGGCGGCACCGCCGCGGACCGCGCGCAGCTCGCCGGGCTTGCGCCGTGGGCCGAGGCGCTCGGGGCGCGGTGGCTGCGAGTCTTCGACGGCGGGAAAAACGCCGACGCCGCCGAACTTGGCGCCGCGACCGAGGCGCTCGCGTGGTGGCGCGCGCTCCGCCGCGAGCGCGGCTGGTCGAGCGACGTGATGGTTGAGACGCACGACGCGTTGATCACGGCGGAAAAAATCCGGGCCTTCGTCGCCGCGGCGCCGGGCACGGCGATCCTGTGGGATGCGCATCACACGTGGAGAAAAGGCGGCGAGGATCCGGTGGGGACGTGGCGGGCGATTCGCGCGATGGGCGCGAGCGTGGTGCACGTGCATGTGAAGGACGGCGTGCCCGAGCCGAGCGCGCGGCATCCGTTTACGTATGTGTTGCCGGGCGCGGGCGGGTTTCCGATGGCGGCGTTGAGGAGCGCGCTGCGGGAGGATGGGTTTGGCGGGGCGGTGAGCCTCGAATGGGAAAAAATGTGGCATCCCTATTTGCCGCCGCTGGAGGAGGCGCTCGTGGCGGCGCGGGAGCGGGCGTGGTGGTGAGGCGATGATTGGGTAGGGCTGGCGCTTGTCGCCAAGCCGTCGCGCGGCTTACGTCCGGCCTACGCCTCACGTAAAAACCGCGACGGCTTGCCGACAAGCGGCAGCCCTACAAAAAATCACCGCAGCGTGAGCGCGCCGTCGGTGAGCAAAACGCGATCGGTTTTGCCGTCGGGGCGCGCGATCATGAGCGTGCCGTCGGGGGCGAGCGTCGTCGGAGCGGCGGCGGGTTTCGTCCCGCGCTCGGGCCAGAGGATGGTGTAAACGGTGAACTCCTTCGCCGCCGTCGCGCTCTCCGCGGTGAGGTGCGCTTGGTCGTGCCACGTGCCGGTCACGTAGGGATCGCCGGCGGCGGCTTTCGCGTATTTCGGATCGACGCGGACGGGGAACTGGGTCGTCACGCTCGTGCGCCACTCGGTCGCGGGCGCGACGATGACGGCGGTGAGCGTGGCTTTGTTTTCGGGGCCGAGGATCGTGGCGGTGGCGCGCGTGGCGTCCCACGTGAGATTTTTTTCGGCGTGGAGGAGCCAGGAAAGTTTCGCGGGTATCCCGAGGACGACGCGGTCGCGGAGGACGACGTAGCGCGCATCGATGAACACGAGATCGCGCGTCACGCGTTGGACGTTCTTCTTGTCCATCTGCGCGGCGGCGTAGGCGACGGTGGCGTCGCCGGTCGTCCAGACGTAGCGCGGGTGTTCCTCGTAGCGCGTGATCGTGCCGGTGGATTTCTTGGATTTCGGGAGCTGGCCCACGCCGTCGAGCAGGAGGAGGTTTTTGGATTTCGTCTGGCGCGTCCACTGGTCGTGGTGCGGGGAGTTGTGGAATTCGCGGTAGGCGGAGTTGATGGCCAGGCTCTCGCCGTAGGCGTTGAGGATGAAGGCGTTTTGGTCGGCATGGCTGTGGCTGAGCGAGCCGTAGGGCGAGGATTTGAAGGTGACGTGGATGTCGTCGGCGGGGCGGCCGAGCGCGCTGTGCAGCGAAACCCAGCCGACATCGCGGAAGAATTTCTGCGCGGGTAATTCGGCGAGCGGGCGCGCGGCGGGCAGCGGGAGATCACGGGCGATGAAATTGCGGAGGAGGAACTCGGCGGCGGTCGGGTAGCCGCGGTCGAGGCCAGCGAGGCCCTTGTGGATCGGCGAGGGGCGCGGGTCGGTGACGAGCGCGGCGTAGCTGCGGAAGTAGCCGTTTTGCTGCACGCGCGCGAGGTGGTCGAAGTAGTCGGCGGTGCCGGGCTCGAGGTTGAAGTGGCCGGCGTTGGCGGCGTCGCCGAACGTGGTGATGCGGTAGGGCTGCACGTGATAGAGACAGAAGAGCGGGGAGTTTTTCCAGAGCGGCGAGGCGTAGGCGAGCGGGTCGCCGATGGAGAGGAGCGTGTCTTGAAACGCGGCGTGCTCGATGGTGCCGCGCCAGTAGGCGGAGCCCTCGGCCCAGCCGCCGTCGTCGCCGCCCCACGGGGAAAACTGGTCGCGGTAAAACTTGTAGGCGAAGGCCCACCAGTCGCGCGCCTCGGGGAGATCGTCCCAGAGCGCGAGGCCGGCGAGGCCCGTCATCGGCATGAAACGGATCGGGTGCGAGGAGAGATCGGAGTCGGCGGAGTTGCGGCGGACGTGCGAGATGTCGCCCTGTTTTTCGATCCACGCGGCGGAACGGCGGCCGCGTTCGCGGAAGTGATCGAGGACGAGTTTTTTTTCGTCGGCGGTGAGGCGGGCGCGGAGTTGGTCGTAGATTTCGGGGAGTTTGCGCCAGAGGCGGAAGTGGCCCTCGTCGTTGTAGAGGATGTCGGTCGCGCCGAGGACGGGGCCGGATTTCCAGTCGGGGGCGAAGTGCCAGGCGCACGCGGCGAGGAGGAAGGATTTGGCCTTCGCGAGATATTTTTCCTCGCCGGTCACGAGCCAGCAGAGCGTGGCGGCTTCGGCGACGCCGGAGACGACGCCGCACACGTCCTGCACGTCGCGCCAGCGGTCGGCTTTGTCGGAGTCGCGTTTCGAGGGCGACGGATCGCCGTAGGTGACGGGCTCGGCGGGGAACGGGAGCGCGAGGTAACGCGCGTCGAGATCGGCGCGGAGTTTGGCGAAGGGTTTCGCGCCGGGGCCGGTGAGGCAGTAGGCGCGAAAGGCGTCGGCGCGGCCGGCGAGGACGAGCGTGCGCGGGGCGGTGGCGGGGACGACGGAGGCGGGGTCAGGCGCGGCGGCGGCGGAGAGGGCCAAGGCAGGGAGGGCCACAAAAAGCACAAGAAGGCGCAAAAAACGGAGTGGGGTTTTCATGGGGCGTGGTGGTGACGGGCGGGGGGCGGCGGTGCGGCGGGGCGTTTCCTACGTGGAGAAATCGTAGACCTCGGGCGTGACGACGGCTTCGAGGGGGCGGGCGTTGGCGTAGGCGTGGAGGTTTTTCACGGCGAAGGCGCCGGCGTCGGCGTAGCGATCAATCGTCGGGCCGGCGAGGTGCGGGGTGAGGCTCACGTGCGGGAGCGCGCGGAAACCGCTGTCGGCGGGGAGCGGTTCCGCGGTGAAAACATCGAGGCCGACGGCGACGTGGCCCTCGCGCGCGAGGGCGAGGAGCGCGGATTCGTCGACGACGGCGCCGCGGCCGACGTTGACGAAGACGCCGCCGGGACGGATGAGGCGGAGGATTTTTTCGGTGACGATCCCGGTGGTCGCCGGGATGAGCGGGGCGAGTTCGACGATGATTTGGTTTTCCGCGAAGAGCGCTTCGAGCGAGGCGGCGCGCTCGACGCCGTGAGCGCGTGCAAGATCGGCGGTGGCGTCGGGGGCGAAGACGGTGATGGGGCAGCCCCAGGGTTTGAGGAGGGCGACGAGTTCGCGCGCGACGGGGCCGAAGCCGTGGAGGCCGACGCGGCGGCCGAAGAGCGAGCGGGCGTCGGCGTGGCCGTTTTTCCACGCGGCGACGCCGGGCTGGTGCATCGCGACGGCCCAGTGCGCGGCGTTGCGCAGGCACGCGAGGATGTGGAAGAGCGCGCACTCGGCGACGGTGCGCGAGATGGAGCCGCCCCAGTTGGTGACGAGCAGGCCGCGCTCGAGGTGGGCGCGGGTGAGGAGTTTTTTCACGGAGCCGGCGACGTAGCAGACGTAGCGGAGGCGCGGCGGCAGCGCGGCGGGGAGCGGCGGGGTTTTCCAGCACGCGAGGAGGATTTCCGGATCGGCGGCGGCGAGCGCGGCCGCGAAGTCGGGGGCGTTGGGCGGCGTCGGATCGAGAGGATGAAACGCGGGGGTCAGCGCGCGCACTTCGGCGAGCAACGGCTCGGGGAAAAACTCGCGCGTCTCGGTGGGCGTGAGGACGGCGAGGACGGAAGAGGGCATCGGGGGACCGGGAGAGTGAGTGGGCGGGGGCGGGGGAGCGGTGGGGGGTTCGAGGTCTCTGGTCTTTTGGTCCCTGGTCTCTGGTCCTTTATCCCGGCGGCAGGCACTCGAGGATTTCGCAGCCGCCGGGGGCGGGCGCGAGGCGCACGGGGCCGAGGGCGGCGGGGAGGAAGAATTTGTCGTAGGTGCGGAGCGCGTGCGTCTCGCCGCCGACCGTGGCGGTGAGCGCGCCGCGCGTGACGATGGCGACGACGGGGGCGGATTCGGTTTTGACGACGGTGGTGTCGAGCGAGGTTTTCAAAACGCGGAAGCAGTCGGTCTGGTTGGGGCCGATGAGTTCGTCCTGATAACAACTCGGCCCGAGCGCGCGCATGCGGCGGGGCCGGCAACGCACGCGCACGTCGAGCTCGCCGGCGGTGAGCGGGGCGAGGTTGAAAACATCGAGGCAGAAATCGAGGCCGCGCCCCATGAAGCGCGACGCCTCGGGCAGGACGTAGCCCGCGCGCTCGAATTCGAAGCGCACCACGAGATCGCTGGGCTCCTGGATTTCCACGAGGAAGAGGCCGGCGCCGAGCGCGTGCGGCGTGCCGCCGGGGATGATAAACGTGTCGCCGGGCGCGACGGGGATCTTGTCGAAGCACGCCTCGAGGGCGGCGAGATTCTGGGTGGCGATCCAGTCGCGGAGCTGGGCGCGCGTGGGCGGGCGCTGGAAGCCGACGTAGATGTAGCCGGTGGGCTCGGGCAGTTGTAGGGCGGGGTCTCCTGACCCCGCCGCGCTGACGTCTCGAATGGCGGGGTCGGGAAACCCCGCCCTACAACTGAGCACGTGATAGGCCTCGGTCTTGCCGCTCGGCGCGGCGAGAAACCGCTGGGCGAACTCGCGCGTCGGGTGGACTTGGAAATGCAGGCGCGTGCCGCTGTCCAGGAACTTCACGAGGAGCTGCGGCTGCGCGCCGAATTTCGCGGCGTGGGCGGCGCCGAGAAAATATCCCGGATCGCTCGCGAGCAGCGCGGCGAAATCGTGCGGCGTCGGATCGAGGCCGACGCGCACCGGCGAGACGCCGGGAGCCGTGGAGAGTTGAGAGCTGAGAGCTGGGAGCTGGGAGCCCGATCCACCGAGCGCGGGCTCGGATTCGGAGCTGACCTGATGCAGTTCACCGTTTGGTTTTGCTCTCAGCTCTCGGCTCTGAGCCCTGGACTGAATCGTTCCGGCGGAGAGTTGAGAGACGGACGGGTGGAGGGGCGTGCCGGGGGGATTTTTCGCGACGGTCGTCGAGGCGATCCAGTCTTCGGCGAAATGCGAGTCGGCGGGCGCGGGCGCGCCGGCGAGCGTGTCGAGCGTGCGACCGCCGGGATAGGTGCGCCACA
>JBEANZ010000319.1:0-5790 GCA_041165185.1 Verrucomicrobiota bacterium
TAGGTCGCCACTACACGGCTTTGAAAAAAGACCGTTTGCTCCGGGCCAACAACTTGCGCGCGTAAACCGGCCCGAAAAAGGCCGAAAATAGGAAAAACCCGCGCGAATCGCGGAAGTCGGGTTAATTCAATGGCCGTGGGGCGTTGCCCCGCGACCATTGAATCAAGGAATCCCGCCTGCGGTGGAGTGCGGTGGCGGGCCGGGCGGGTTGGCCTGGGCGGCGAACGGCGGCGGGAACCTCATGCCGACACCTCTGGCCGCGCCGGTCGCGGCTTTGCTCACGGCGTTGCGGCGGCACTTGCACGACGCCAACTTCTGCGCGCGCCAACGCGTGCGGCCGTTCGACCTCGTCGTGCGCCTCGTCCTGCAAAAATTCGTCCAGTCGCTCCAGCGGCACGTGCGCGCGTTTTTCGCCGCGCTGGCCGCGCCCGCCGCACCCGCCACGCCTGGTGCCTGCACGCCCGCGCGTGGCAAGCTCCGGCACACCGCGTTCATCGAGTTGAACCGCGAGTGCGTGCTGCCCGCCATCTACGGCGACGCGTCCGCGCGGCCCGTCGCACGCTGGCACGGGCACCGCGTGCTCGCCCTCGACAGCTCCCTCGTGCGCCTGCCCGCCCACCCGGCCATGGCCGCGGAGTTCACCCTCGTCACGCCGGCCAACCAAGGCGGGCCGACCGGCGGGAGCCATGCGGAGGGCCGGATCTCCGTGCTCAACGACGTGCGCAACCGCGTCGGCCTCGACGGTCGCCTCGCCCCGAGCGCCACCGGCGAGATCGCGCTGGCCACGGACCAGCTCGCGTGCGCCGCGCCCGACGATGGGGTGCTCACCGACCGCGGCTACACCGGTGACCGCTTCTTCGCCGCGCAGGAGCTGTTTCGCCGGGACCGCGCGGGCCGCAGCGTCACCGTGCAAGTGCCGGCCCCGAGCGAGGCCGCGTTGCGAGCGGCCAGCGCGGACCACGCGCAGCCCAAGCGGGTGAACCGCGCGGAATCGTTCCACGCGCCGAAACACGCGCTGCTGCCGCTCCTCCACGGCGACCCGCCGCTCGGCGCGGTGGTGGCGCACCTGCCGGCCTGCTTCGCGGGCAGCCCCGTCAGCGTGCGCCCCAAGCGCGCGGCGCCCGGCCGCCGGCGCTCAGAAAAACGTGTAGTATTTCCCCTCCGCCATCCGCGCGATCAGGAGCGCCAGCTCCATCGCGTGGTAGTCGCCCCACATCGAGCTTTCGCCGTTCGGCACGCGTTGGCCTTTCGCGACGTGGTCCCAGCCGTTCGGCCGATGATAAACGCTGTGCAGGAGGAGGCCCTGATGTTTCGCGTTCGTCGAGAGATACGGCTCGGCGAAGAGCGTGTCGGCGATGGTGAGGCCGGCTTGGAAATATTTTTTTCCCGCCGCCGCGTCGCCTTTCGCCGTGAGATAATTGCCGAGGCGGAGAAAGCCCTGCGCGGCGATGGCGGCGGCGGAGCTGTCGACGGGTTCGTGGGCGTTGTAGGGGTCGGCGTTTTTCTTGGTGTAGTCGCCGAGGCGGTGGGTGTTGAGCGCGGTCGAATCCCAATACGGCACGCCGTCCTTCGCGGAGTAGCCGTCGATGTAGTAGTCGCTCGCGGCGCGGGCGGTTTCCAAAAACAAATCCGTCACGGCGCGGCGGCCGCCGGCGGCGTCGAGGTCGGTGCCTTTCACGGTGTCGAGAAACTCGAGCTGCTCCGCGTAGCCGGCGATGATCCAGGCGGCGCCGCGCGTCCAGGTCGTGAAGGGCGAGTAGCCCTGCTGCGAACTCGGGCAGCGGAACTGGCCGTCGTTGCGGTTGAACACGCTCTCGTGCGCCACGCGGCCGCGCACGTCGTAGCTGTCACGGCCGGCGCCGAAGAAGACGTTGAAGCGCGCCGTGGTCGCGGCGTGCTCGATGGCGCGGAGGAGGAGGTTGGTGGGCTTGTCGCCCTCGCCCATGAGCGCGTGGCCGAGCTGGTGCGCGACGACGAGCGAGCGCATCGAGCGAATGGTGTCGGCGAAGAGCGACTGCGGGCCGTTGAACGAGTAAACGTAGCCGCTCGGCGCGACGCCCGTGCCGGCGGCGGCGCCCGCGACGGGCGACCACGGCGCGCGATACGCGGTCGGCACCCAGCGCGCGGCCTGCACGGCGCCGGAGACTTTCAGGGCGAGCTCGGTGAACTTCAGTTCGTCGGGATTGCACGAGACTTTGCCCTCGAGCATGAGGCGGCGGAGGTTGCCGTAGGTGGAGACGTTGTTGAACCCGTGGTCGTGCACGCCGACGTGCGAGACGTGCGAGGCCATGTGCTTCACCGTCTTTTCGCGCGCGAGGTGGAGCATGCCGACCTCGCCGGTGGCGTCGAACTGGAGAAACGCCATGCCGAACTGAAACCCCTGCGTCCACTCGGTCCAGCCGCGCGAGGAGTAGCGGCCCGCGACGGTGAAGACGGGCGTGCCGTGGGCGGGATCCCAGGCGGCGTCGAGGGCGCGGATTTTCTGGCCGGCGAGTTCGAAGACGCGGGCGGTTTTCTTGCGCAGTTTCTGCGGCGTGAGGGTGGCGTTGATTTTCATGGCGCGAAAAAAGGGAGCGGAGCGGTGAAAGGGAACGGCGAAGGAACCACGAAACGCGCGCAACGCACGAACGATTTTCCGCGGCCTGAGTGGCACGGGTCTCCCGACCCGTGGCCGGCGCGCCACGCCGCTCCGCCATTGCGCCGCACGGCGGCGTGCGGTTACTCACGGGGGATGCCGGACCTCGTGCAACAATTCCTCCAGGCCTTCATCCCGCTCTTCGTCGCGATTGATCCGATCGGGTTGGCGGCGATTTTTTTCGGGCTCGGGCAGGGCGTGCCGCTGGAGCAGCGCCAGCGGATCGCGCGGCAGGCGACGGCCACGGGCGGCGGCGTGGCGATCGCGTTCCTGTTTCTCGGGCAGTCGATTTTCAAGGCGCTCGGGATCGGGGTGAGCGACTTCCAGATCGCGGGCGGGCTGATCCTGTTCATCCTCGCCGGGCGCGACCTCGTGCTGGCGGCGCCGGAGAACGAGAAGGTCTCCGACGATTTCGGCGTGGTGCCGCTCGGGATGCCGCTGATCGCGGGGCCGGCGTTGATCACGACGCTGCTGCTGCTGGCGCAGACGGTCGGCTGGCTGGTGGCGCTGGCGGGGCTCGTGGCCAACCTGACGCTGATCCGGCTGGCCTTCACCTACAGCGAATGGCTCAGCCGCAAGATCGGCGCGACGGGCCTGCGCGCGATTTCCAAGATCGTCTCGATGCTGCTCGCCGCGATCGCGGTGAACATGATTCGCCGCGGCCTGGCGGAATGACCGCGGCGGGTGCGGCCCTCACTTCGTCGGCGGCGCCGGCGGCGGGGCCACGGGCGGCGCGACCTGTTTGGCGAGCGCCTCGAATTTCGCGCGCGTCGCGCTGTCCGGCGCGATCCGCTGGCCGAGCGTGATCAGCGAGGCGGCCTCGGGGAGGCCCGCCTTCACCTTGAGCGCGGCGGCGGCGTAGACGAGCGTCACGTCGCGCGAATACAGCCGCACGCCCTCGTCGAGCACGCCGAGGTGCGCGGCCGTGGGTGTGAGGGCGCACTGGGTCCAGGCGTCGGCGATGAGCGCGTAAACCTCGCGCAACGCCGGCGGCTGGCCGCGCGCGGCGAAGAGCGGCGTGAGCACGGCGGCAGTCTGCGTGGTGTCGAATTTGCCGTCGGCGGCCGGATGCGCGAGCGCCTCGGCGTAGCGCAGGCGCGCGAGCTCGAGGTAGGCGCGCGGGCGCACGGCCTTGGCGGTCGCGGCGGCCTCGAGGAATTTCCGCGCGCGCGCGTCGTCGCCGAGGGCGCGCTCGACGAGCCCGATCGAGGCGAGCAGGGCGGGGTCGCGTTCGCCGCGGATGTAGGGCGCGATCAGGGCGAGGCGGGCGGCGGGCCCGTGGCCGGCGAGGCGGAGCGTCTCGCCCTTGAGCCGCCCGATCTCGGCCTCGGTGGCCTCGCGGAGCACGACCGGCGGGGGTTCCGGGAATTTCTGTCCCTTCGGCGTCTGCACGCCGACGATCTTGGAATTGGTGAACTCGACGTAGCTGCGGAGCGTGAGCGCCATGTCCTTGTAGGTTTGCTTGAAGCACTCCTTGAACAGCAGCTCCGTCAGCGGCTCGCGCGCGATGCGGGAGACAAAGGTGAGAAAATTCTTCTGATGTTTCCCGCCGTCGCCGTAGAGGCCCCAGTGGACGAAGGCGGCGCTCTGCTTGGCCCAGGTGTTGCCGAGCGGGTTGCGCGCGGTGTCGGAATCGTGCGCGACGGAAAACACGTCCTCCATTTTCAACAGGCCGCGCTTGGCGAGCGCGGCGTTGAAGGTGAGATCCTCCTGCGCGGCGACGCCGCCGTTGCCGGCCTCGTTGAGCGCGGCCTGCGCGGCGGAGATCGCGTTGGGATCGTCGAGCTTGCCGACGACGATCGTCGTGCGGTCGAACTCCATGCGCATGAACAGTTGCGCGATGCCCTCCTCGAACCACGCGGGCGAACGCGGCTGCACGCCCGCGAGGAGGAAGCGGATGTATTCGCGGTAGAGCTGGCGGTAGGCGTCGACCTCGAAGCCCGGATCGCCGCCGCCGCCCGTGGCGGCGTCGGGCCCCGCGGCCGCGGCCGCCGCCGAAGCCGCGGCGACGGCCTCGAAACCCTCGGGCGTGGCGAGGTTGATCACCTTCGCCTCGTAATCGATCACGATGGCGGCCTGCTCGTCCTGGCGGAGCGTGAGGCTCGCCATCGCGCGGTCGGAGCGGCGCTCGCCCTTGGGCATGAACGCGTCGAACTTTCCGCCCTTGCCGCAGATGAGCAGCATCGCGGGCACGGCGGCCGGCCGTTGCACGCCGGGCCACACGAGGCCGATGGCCTGCGAGTAGCGTTGGAAATCGGTGAGCAGCCGCAGCGTGCCCTTGGGCGAGGCGTTGGAGAGCACCTCGAAGCCGTCGATGCGCGCGTAGTTCCACTTTTCCGGCGGCGGGAGATCGCGCGTATCGGTGACGGTGTAGGCGGGCAACTCGATGGGCTTTTCGCTGGCGGCGGCGGTGATCGCGGGCGACTGCGCGGCGAGGCGGGCGGAGAAAATCAGGAGCGCGGCGAGGGCGAAACACCGCGGCGAAGGGCGGAGGAGCGGGGCGTGCATGGGTAACGCGAGAGACGGGCGCGCGCCGCGAATGTTTCAAGCCGCAAGTGCCGGGGGAGTCGTGGCCGGGGGGCGTCCCGCCTCGGGGCCGGCGGCGCGCCGCGTGAACTCAGGCCGGCCGCGCCGGGCTCGTGCGGCTTCGGCGGACGAAGCCCGCCAGCACTGCGCCCGAGCCAGTCACGAACGACGACTTCAACAACGGGCTCGCCGTCCCTCGCCCAACGGCCGCTGGCTCGCGTTGCTGGGTTGCGCACCCGACGTCAAAGCCCGCCCGCCCGACAACGAGGAGCGATGATCCGCCGCCTCCGGGTCGCCGCCGTCGGCGCGGCGCCGACCTCGCCGTCAATCGAACCGCGCGTGCGCGTGAAACTCTTCGGCGGAGCAGGCACGCTCAACGTCCCCTCATGGTCCCTCGACGGCCGCCGCCTCGCCAACGTGCGCTACCAGCCGGTCGTGAAGTGAAACTGTGGCGGGGTTGTTTGTAGGGAAGTCGAGTCAAGACGCATAGGGTCGTCCGCCACGTCCGCCCACGGGATTCCGGTGAAAGCGAGTAAGGTGCTGGCAGGCAAGGCGCGCATTATTTTCTGGCCAATTCGCTTCGGCTGTGCAGGGTGGAGCGTGGCATGTCAGCCCCTGCAACCATCTTT
>JBEANZ010000320.1:0-5876 GCA_041165185.1 Verrucomicrobiota bacterium
GCCGTCACCGCCAAACGCTTCCCTTCGTGAATATGCGGTGGAGAATTTCGCTCTGACCCACTCCGCGCTTGATTTTGGCAACCGCCGCCGGACACTCCCCGTTTTTCCACTTTCCCAGACACGCCGTGACCAAGAAAACCAGCACCCTTGCCGCCCCGAAAGCCGCCGTCCGCGCGTCCGTCGGCGCCCAACCCGAGGGCTTCGCCCGCGCGCCCGTCAACGCCGCCCTCACCGCCGCGCAGAAGATCGATCTCTTTCGCACGATGGTGCGCATCCGGCGGTTCGAGGAGCGTTCGCTACGCGCCTACCAGGCCGGGAAAAAAATCGGCGGGTTCCTCCATCTCTACATCGGCCAGGAGGCCGTCGCTGTCGGCTGCTGCTCGCTCATGGGCAAGGACGACCACGTCATCACCGCCTACCGCGACCACGGCCACGCCATCGCCGTCGGCATGGAGTTGAACCCGCTCATGGCCGAGCTCTACGGCAAGGCCACCGGCTGCTCGAAGGGCAAGGGCGGCTCGATGCACTACTTTGATCCGACGCGCAATTACTGGGGCGGCCACGGCATCGTCGGCGGCCAGATTCCCCTCGGCATCGGCCTCGCCTACGCCGTGAAATACCAGGGCAAGAAAGGCTCCGCGATGGCGTTTATGGGCGACGGCGCGGTGAATCAGGGCGCGGTCCACGAGGCCTACAATCTGGCGGCGCTCTGGAAACTTCCGGTGGTGTTCGTGATTGAGAACAACGGCTACTCGATGGGCACCTCGCAGGCGCGCTCCTCCGCGGGCCAGCTCGCGAAACGCGCCGAGGGCTACGACATGGCGTGGGGCCAGTGCAACGGCGCCGACGTCTACGAGGTGCGCGCGACGATGGACAAGTTCCTCACGCTCGCCCGCGAGAAAAACCAACCCGCCGCCGTCGAGATCAGCACGTATCGTTATCGCGGCCACTCCGTCGCCGATCCCGACAACACCTACCGCACCAAGACCGAGATCGAGGAATACCGGAAGACGAAGGACCCGATCCAACTTTTCCAGGCCGCCCTCCTCGCCGAGCGCGTGCTCACCGAGGCGAGCGCCGCGAAAATCGACGAGGAGGCGCGCGCCGAGTCGGATCGCGCGGCCGACTTCGCCGAGGCGAGCCCGTTCCCGACCACCGCCGACATCCAGACCGACGTTTACTGGGAGGCCGACAATCCCGCCGAGCGCAAATCCCAGGGCCGGCTGTTCTTCGACTAATCAGTAGCGAGCATCGAGTAGCGAGCATCCGACCCAACGACCGCCCGGCTTTTTTCTACTCACTACTCGCTACTCACTACCCGCTACTTTCCTTCATGCCACTGCTCACCTACCGCGAAGCCATCCGCCACGCCCTCGCCGAAGAACTCGCGCGCGACGCCAACGTCGTCGTCATGGGCGAGGAGGTCGGCCAGTTCCACGGCGCCTACAAAGTCACCGAGGGCCTCCTCGAAAAATTCGGCCCGCAGCGCATCGTCGACACCCCGATCAGCGAAGCCGGCTTCATCGGCCTCGGCGTCGGCGCGTCGATGCTCGGCATCCGCCCCGTGATGGAGCTGATGTTCTGGAGTTTCTACTCGGTCGCCTTCGATCAAATCCTCAACAACGCCGCCAACGTCCGCTACATGAGCGGCGGCCAAATCGCGTGTCCGATCGTCATCCGCGGCCCCGCCAACGGCGGCACCAACGTCGGCGCCACGCACTCGCACACGCCGGAAAACGTCCTCGCGAATCACCCCGGCGTGAAGGTCGTCGTCCCCGCCACCGCCGCCGATGCGAAGGGCCTCCTCAAGTCCGCCATCCGCGACAACGACCCCGTCTTCTTTCTCGAAAACACCATCCTCTACGGCGAAAAAGGCGAAGTCCCCGAGGGCGAACACGTCGTCCCACTCGGCGTCGCCGACGTGAAACGCCCCGGCACCGATCTCACGATCGTCACCTACGGGCGTTGCGTGCTGCACTCGCTCGCCGCCGCGGAAGTTCTCGAAAAGGAACACGAGATCTCCGTCGAAGTCGTCGACCTCCGCACGATCCGCCCGCTCGACATCGACACCGTGCTCAAGTCCGTCGCGAAGACCCACCGCGTGCTCATCGTCGAGGAGCAGAAGCCGTTCGCCAGTGTCGGCTCGCAGCTCGCGTTCATGATTCAACGCGAGGCCTTCGACGAACTCGACGGCCCCATCCACCGCCTCGCGACCATCGACGCGCCCGCGATCTACTCGCCGCCCGTCGAGGCCGAGCAGCTCCCGAACCCGGAGCGCGTCATCAAGGCCGCCCTCGCAGCGGTGGCCTGATTTTTTGAACCACTCATCCACACTAATGGACACTGATTCGGATCGGAACATGAGTGTTTATTAGTGTGAATTAGTGGTTAATTCCGTTTCCGAAACTCTTCTCTCTCCCATGCCGCACATCATCGATATGCCGAAACTGAGCGACACCATGACGGTGGGCACGCTCGTCAAGTGGTTGAAGAAGGAAGGCGACGCCGTGAAGGCCGGCGACATGCTCGCCGAGGTCGAGACCGACAAGGCCACGATGGAGCTCGAGAGCTTTTTCGAGGGCACGCTGCTAAAAATCTTTTCGCCCGCCGGCTCGCAGGTCGCCATCGGCGCCGCGCTCTGCGCGCTCGGCAAACCTGGCGAGAAAGTCGAAGCCCCCGTCGCGAAGCCGGCGCCGGTCGCGGCGGCTCCTGTAGCGGCGACTGCTGCCGCAAACGTGGAGGCGGGAAAACCCACCGCCGCTCCCGCGCCTACGGCAGTTTCCGTCCCGCCTCCCGCCTCCTCTCTCCCGCCTCCGGCCTCCGCGCCCGCGCGCGCCGCCGGCGAACGCGTGAAGATTTCCCCGCTCGCGAAAAAACTCGCCGCCGAGAAATCCATCGACGTTTCCCGCCTCACCGGCACCGGCCCCGGCGGACGCATCGTCCGCGCCGACGTGCTCGCCGGCGAGAAATCCGGCGGCGCGAAACCCGCGCCTTCATTCGCCGCCGGCTCCATCTCCAACCGCGGCCCGGTCCAGGAAGAGCGGCTCGCGCCCGTCTCGACGATGCGCGGCGTGATCGCCAAGCGCATGCTCGAGAGCACCACGCAGATTCCCTACGTTTACCTCGACATCGAAATCGATGCCGCGCCGCTCCTCGCGATCCGCGAGCAGCTCAACACGGGCCTCGAAAAGGAAGGCGTGAAACTTTCCGTCAACGACTTCGTGCTCAAGGCCAGCGCCGAGGCGCTGCGCCGCGTGCCCGCCGTCAACTGCTCATGGGAGGGCGCGCACATCCGCCACCACGGCGCGGCGCACGTCGCGTTCGCCGTCGCCCTCGAGGACGGCCTGATCACGCCGGTTGTGCGCGACGCGCACCTGAAGAGCGTGTTCCAAATCAGCGGCGAGGTGAAGGCGCTCGGCAAGAAGGCGAAGGAGAAAAAACTCGTCCCGGCGGAATTCACCGGCGGCACGTTCTGCGTCTCGAATCTCGGCATGATGGGCATCCCGAAATTCACCGCGATCATCAACCCGCCCAACGCCGCGATCCTCGCCGTCGGCACGACGGTCACGAAACCCGTCGTGAAAAACGGCCAAATCGTCGTCGGCCAGACGATGACCGTGACGCTCTCATGTGATCACCGCGTGTTCGACGGCGCAGTCGGCGCGCACTATCTCAACGCGCTGAAACAGCTCCTCGAGTCGCCAGCGCTTTTGCTGGTTTGAGTGCGCGTGGCCGGGCCACTCAATCGTGGTCGCCGGCGAGCGTGCGCGATCAGGCCAGCGGTTTTCCGCGGGCATTGTCTCGCGGCGGTCGCCTCGGCTAACGCGCGAGCACGAACCAAAACGCAGGTGGGATCGGAATTCTTGCGCGCCATGTGGGCCGGGGCGCGCGAGTTACGCGAACTAGGGTGTCGTGAAACTTGATCGCGCGGGGCGCGGGCGCATCGTCCCGGCCGTTCTTTGGATTCGCACGCCTAAGCCGCCGCGCCTTCCTGCGCGGCGGCACGGGGGAACCAATTTCCGCCACGCAAAAAAATCGCGCGGCGGATGGGGCGCACGGCCGCAGGCAACTGCGGCTCAGGTCACTTCCTAGGACCGAGCCCGTCAGCTAACCTCGTCGGCAATGGGAAGGGTGATCCACTGCGCTCCCGCTTGGGCGGGCGCGACACGGTCGCTCCACATCGCAACCGCACCGTCGTGTGCGCCCGCTTCCGCGTGCGCTCGCGGCGGGGCCTCTCGGAGTCCTCCACCATGACCGCCATGTTCGCCGCCTCGTCCGCCTCGTTCAGTCTCGCCGGTGCGCTCGCGCACCTGCTCCTCGTTGCCGCCGGCCTCGTGCTGGCCGGCCTCGCCCTCGCGCCGCGCCACCCGGCTGCGCGCCTCGCGTTCGGCCTTGCCGCGCTGCTCGCGCTCGGCTTCGGCTTCGCGCAGGCGGGCGGCTGGCCCGAGTTTGGTGCGCTCGCGCTCTTCGCGCTGCTGTTCGGCCCGGTGCTCCTCGGCCTCGTGCTCATCCGCGAAAACCAAGTCGGCGTCGTCATCAAGAAATTCGCCGCGGCCAATCTCCCGCCCGGCGAACTCATCGCTCTCCACGGCGAGGCCGGCTACCAGGCCGACACGCTGCCGCCAGGCCTGCACTTCGGCTACGGTTTCTGGCAATTCCGCGTCGCGAAACTCCCGATGGTCATCGTGCCGCCCGGCGAGATCGCGTGCGTCGTCTCCGCCGCCGGCGCGCAGATCCCACCCGAGCGTCTGCTCGCGAAAGTGATCGCCTGCGATAATTTCCAGGACGCGCGCGCCTTCCTCACCAGCGGCGGCGAGAAGGGCCGCCAGCTCGGCCTCCTCACCGCCGGCAGCTACCGCATCAATCCCGCGCTCTTCACCGTCATAACCGCCGATCACGCGGAAGAGCACGGCATGAGCCGCGAACAGCTCGCCGTCACGCGCATCCAGCCCGACATGGTCGGCATCGTCACCACGCTGGACGGACGCCCCATCGACTCCGGCGACATCGCCGGCGGCCTCGTCCACGACCACGACAACTTCCAGAACGCCCAAGCCTTCCTCGCCGCCGGTGGCCATCGCGGCCTGCAGGAGCAAGTCCTCCTCTCCGGCGCGTGGAATCTCAACCCGTGGTTCGCCGCCGTCGAATCCGTGCCGATGCTCAACATCCCCATCGGCTCCGTCGGCGTCGTGATTTCCTTCGTGGGTCTCGCGCACGAGGACGTGAGCGGCGCCGCGTTTAAGCACGGCGACCTCGTCAACCTCGGCCACAAGGGCGTGTGGGTCTCGCCGCTTTTCCCCGGCAAACATCCGGTCAACACCCGCGTCATGAAGGTCGAGCTCGTGCCGACCACCAACATCGTCCTCAACTGGGCCAACCGCACCGAGGCGCACCACTTCGACGACAAGCTCAGCTCGATCACCGTGCGCTCACGCGACGGCTTCGCCTTCAACCTCGATGTCGCGCAGATCATCCACGTCGGCGCGCTCGATGCGCCCAAGGTCATCTCCCGCCTCGGCTCGATGCAGAATCTCGTCGACCACGCGCTCCAGCCGATTGTCGGAAATTATTTCCGCAACTCCGCGCAGCACCACACCGTCCTCGATTTTCTCAACGCCCGCAGCGACCGCCAGGTCGAGGCCGCCGCCCACATCCGCACCGCCCTCGCCGCCTACGACGTGCAGGCCATCGACACGCTCATCGGCGACATCACGCCGCCCGCCGAGCTCATGCGCACGCAGACCGACCGCAAGATCGCCGAAGAAGAAAAGAAAACCTATGAGACCCAGGAAGCCGCCCAACGCCAGCGCCAGGAACTCGTCAAGGCCACGGCCCTCGCCAATATTCAGCAACAGATGGTCGACGCCGATCAGGGC
>JBEANZ010000321.1:0-6540 GCA_041165185.1 Verrucomicrobiota bacterium
GCGGCGTGGCGATCGACACCTTCTACATCGAAAACGCGAACCACGAACCCATCGAGGAAAAGGCCCGGCTAACGGCGCTGCGCGACGCGTTGAACGAAGTCATCGCCCCCGCGCCCGTGGCGGCGACCGCTGCGCCAACCGCAGTGGCGAAATTGACCCCTGCCTAACTCCGGCGGACCGACAGCCCGGCCGGCGGAGCGCGTCGACGCCCGCCAGAAAAACGCGCGTCCGCTCAGCCCTCCACGCGCGCCGCCGGTCGTCGATGGTTGACCCGCGCATGATCGCGAATGCGTGGCACCCAGCGCGAAATACCGCGCTCACGCTCGCCCCCCCAATCTCGGACCGGCCGCCGGCAATCGGATTTCCGGGAACGGGATTGGAAACACGGCCCCAACTTTCCAGATGCAGCGTTCCGGCTGATCGGCTATCGTCCGCAGCGCATGAAATCCATGTCTCCCACCCTCCCCCGCCTTTCCTTCATCTTCGCCGCCGCCCTCGGGCTCGGGACCGCTTCCCTGTCGTTCGCCGCGGACCCCGCGCCCAGTCCGCTGGCTGCGGCGCAAAAAGCGACCTCACCCCAACAGGCGCTCGACCGCCTCCTCGCCGGCAACGCCCGATTTGCCGCCGGCGTAGGCGTGCGGCGCAATCTTGCCGCTGAAGTCCGGGAAACCGCCTCCGGCCAATATCCTGTCACGTCGATTGTCACCTGTCTCGATTCGCGCACCGCGCCCGAACACCTCTTCGACCTCGGCATCGGCGAGGCCTTTGTCGCACGCGTGGCCGGCAATTTCGTCAACGAGGACATCCTCGGCAGCCTCGAGTTTGCGCACAAGGCCGCCGGTGCGAAACTCATCGTGGTCCTCGGGCATTCCGCCTGCGGCGCCGTGAAGGGAGCCTGCGACGACGTCAAACTGGGCAACCTGACCGCCGCCCTCGCGAAGATCCGCCCGGCCGTCGCCGCCGTCGCCGACGACGGCTCCCCGCGCAACTCGAAGAACTCCGCTTTCGTCGAAAAAGTCGCCTCGGCCAACGTGCGCCTCACCGTGCAAAACATCCGCGAACGCAGCCCGGTGCTCCGCGAGATGCTCGACGCCGGCCAAATCGGTCTGGTCGGCGGGATGTATGACCTCGCGACCGGCCGCGTCTCACTCTACGCCGACACCGCCGTAAACGTGAAGCTGCCATCCGCGAAGTAGCCCGTCGCGCGCCGAGCGGTCTCCGTCGTTGGCTTCGCCTTCAAAACCGGCGCCGAGCAATCCGCCGCAACCAGTGTGGCGTCGCTCTAGATTTCTTTGACCGCCACCCGCGCCGCCGCGCCTGACTCGTAACGCTCGATCCAGGCGCGGTGCCACGACGCGTAGTCGCCCGCTTCGAGGTGCGCGCGCGCCTGCGCCATGAGATCGAGATAGAAATGGAGATTGTGCAGCGTGAGGAGCGTGCAGCTCAGGATCTCGCCGGCCACCGTGAGGTGACGCAGGTAGGCGCGGGAGAAACCCGCCGTGTAATTTTCCGCGCCCGTTTCGCGGTTCGCGCCCGTCGCGCCGGCGCGCGCTTCGACGATGGGGCGCGGGTCGGTGCGGAATTTTTCGTTGCGGAGATTCAGCGGGCCGTCGGGCGTGAAGACGAGGCCGTTGCGCGCGACGCGGCTTGGCAGCACGCAGTCGAACATATCCACGCCGAGCGCGATCATCTTCAGGAGCTGCGGCGGGGTGCCGAGGCCCATCGTGTAGCGCGGTTTGTCCGCGGGCATGAAGGGCGTGGTCGCGCCGACCTGTTTCAACATCTCCGGCTCCGGCTCGCCCACGCTCACGCCGCCGACCGCGTAGCCCGGAAAATCCAGCGCCGCCAATCCCTCCGCCGCCTCGCGTCGCAAATCGTCGAACGTCGAGCCCTGCACGATGGCAAACACATGGTGCCCGCCCGCGAGAAACCCGCTGTCGGTGGCGATCTGCTTGCACTGCGCGGCCCAGCGGTGGCTGCGCGCGACGGCGCGGGCGCAGGCGTCGCGTTCGCACGGCCACGGCGGACACTCGTCGATCACCATCGCGATGTCGCTCCCGAGATTTTGCTGGATGCCCATCACCTCGCGCGGGCCGAGGAAGAGTTTCGCGCCGTCGAGGTGGGATTGAAACGCCACGCCGTCGTCGCGGATGTCGCGGAGCTTCGCCAACGAGAAAACCTGAAACCCGCCGCTGTCCGTGAGGATGGGCCCGTCCCAGCCCATGAATTTGTGCAACCCGCCGAGCTCGCGGATCACCTCGGAGGTCGGCCGCAGGTTGAGATGGTAGGTATTGCCGAGGATGATCTGCGCGCCGATGTCGCGAAGATGCTGCGGTGTGAGGGATTTCACCGTGCCCTGCGTGCCGACCGGCATAAAGATCGGCGTCTCAATCACGCCGTGGCGAGTCGTGAGCCGGCCGCGCCGGGCGGCGGTGACGGTGTCGGTGTTGAGGAGCTGAAAGTGTGCGGGCATCTAATAAATTCGTCGTTCGCGCACGATGGCGCGCAACAAGGCCGGCTTGCGACCGGCATATTGCACGGTGAGGACGTAGACCACGTCGTCCTCGACGGCGTAGAAAACAAGATAGGGAAAAGGTCGCATCAGCCGCGCGCGGATGACGGGGTCGCATCGCACCGCGTCCTTCTCAGGAAAATTCAGGAGCGCATCGACGCACGCGTAGAAGGTGCGCTTGAAGCGCGCGCCCAGCTCCGTCGACTGCTCGTTGTAACGTCCCGTCGCCTCGCGCACATCGCCCTCGATCCGCGGGTGGAAAATCGGACGGTGATTCACGGCGACTCAGCCGAGGCGCGACTTGAGCTGTGCGTAGGTCAGTCCGGTCTCAGGATTGGCCTTCAGCTCGGCCAGACGCGACTGAGCCTCGTCCAGATGCGCGGGCTCGACAGGCAGTGTGGCGGCTGGAATCGACGCCCACAGCTCGTCAATGAGTGCGAGCCGCTCCTCCACCGGAAGGCGAATGAGTTCTGCGGTGTTGGTCATGCCGGGCGACGAAAACACCCCGAGCGCACGAGGCAAATTGTTTGTCCGGCCCGACAGGATCACTGTGCCCATCGCGTCGGCACCGACGCTTGACCCGACGGTCAATCCACTAGGTATTAGTCACTCCGCAAGTGTGGGGAGTAACGTTCAAGAAGCAGTCCACGTCACGCCTCCCTTCGCCTAAGCCTTTACACCTCCCTCTTTACACTTCGCATCGCGAAATCCCGTGCTCCTCGTCATCGACAACTACGACTCCTTCACCTTCAACCTCGTCCAATACTTCGGGCAGTTGGGCGTGGCGCAGCGCGTCTTTCGCAACAACGCGATCACGCCCGCCGAGGCCGTCGCGCTCAATCCCGACCGCGTCCTCCTCTCCCCCGGCCCGTGCTCGCCGCGCGAGGCGGGCGTCACGCTCGACATCATCCGCGCCTTCGCGGGCGTGAAACCCATCCTCGGCGTCTGCCTCGGCCACCAATCGATCGGGCACTACTTCGGCGGCAACGTCGTCCGCGCCTCGCGCCTCATGCACGGCAAGACCTCGCCCATCCTCCATCGCGACACCGACGTGTTTCGCGGGATGCCGCAGGGCTTCGCCGCGACGCGCTACCACTCGCTGCTCGTGGAACGCGCGACGTTTCCCGCCGAGCTCGAAATCACCGCCGAGACCGCCGAGGGCGAGGTCATGGGCCTGCGCCACCGCACGCTCCCGATTTGGGGCGTGCAGTTTCACCCCGAGAGCATCGCCACCGAAGGCGGGATGAAAATTCTGGAGAACTTTCTCGGACTAAATTGATCCGGAAGTAGCGAGCATCCAGTAGCGAGTAGTGAGCATACCCAGACCGCCTGCACGTTCACCACCGCCGCCTTTCTACTCGCTACCCGCTACCCACTACTCGCTACTCCCCCTCCCATGCGCTGCCCGAAATGCACCTCCATCGAGGACAAAGTGATCGACTCCCGCATCAGCAAGGAGGGATCCAGCATCCGCCGCCGCCGCGAGTGCCTCGAGTGCAACCACCGCTACAGCACGACCGAACATCTGGTCCGCGACGGCATGGCCGTCATCAAACGCGACGGCCGCCGCGAGGAATTTGACCGCGAAAAACTCGTCCGCGCCGTCCGCGCCGCCTGCCACAAGCGCCCCGTCGACCTCGAGCAAATCACGATGCTCGTCGAGGATGTGATGGACGCCGTCGAGGCCCGCTTCGAAAACGAAATCCCCTCCGCCGCGATCGGCGAGGGTGTGATGCAACGCCTCCGCCACATCGACCAGGTCGCCTACGTGCGCTTCGCGAGCATCTACAAACAATTCCGCGACGTCGCCGAGTTCGTCGACGAGGTGAGCGCGTTGGGAGCGAAAGACCAGAGGCCAAAGACCAAGGACTAGAGACCAAAGACCAAGCTATCACCCATGCGCGCCTTCCAAAGTAGCCCCCGCTCATCGGTCTTCGGTCGCTAGTCTCCTCTCCCTGTTCGGTCGTCTGGCCAAAAGATGAAGTCGCCGTTCACAGGTTCGTGGCAGAGCATCCGCTCGAGTATCTCTGACTATGTGGCCGGCGCCGAATGGCTGCACTTCTCCGAGACGGACGAGCACATTTGGGAGGTGGCCCAGCCGGAAGGAAAAGGTCGCCCCTCGGTCACGCGATTCACGATGGAAACGATAGGTTTCGACTACCGCTTTCGTCCGATTCCGAAACCCGGGCGGCCCGTGACCGAAGGCTGGATCCTCAAGATTGAGCGCATCGCCCCCCGTGAGATCGCAGTCACTCCGGGACACGGCTTTACGACGATCTTTCGGCAGACGGAGCCACCAACAAATCAGGCGCCCGCGCCAACGGCGCCGAGTGATCGTGGTTCAATCTGAACGTTGCCCGCCATGCCCGCCTCTTCCCGCGACGATCTCCGTCGGCTCCATTTCATCAACGCCCTCTTCGCCGACGCCACGGGCCACGACCTCTATCTCGCGAATCAGATTAAGGGCGCCATCACGTTCAGCCTCGCCGAGCTCGAGGCGCAGACCGCCGCCGCGCCCGCGCTCGCCGCGACTTACGACGCCGCGTTCAACGCCGCCGCCGCCGCGCTCCTCGCGAAATTTTTTGCCGGCCGGCCGCGCCACGGGTTTTTCCACTGGGACGCCGCCCTCACGCTCGCCTCGCCCACGCCGCTCTTCACGCGCGCCGAAATCATGGCCGGCCTGAAAACCCTCGCCCCCTTCCGCGCCTCCACGCTCCTCGTCACCAACCTCCGCCCCGCCCTCATCCCGCCCGGCCTGCGCGCCACCCCGCGCCGCCAGCGCGACTACGCCGAGACCCTCGCCTTCATCCGCGACCTCGTCGCCGCCCGCACCGTGCGCGACGCCGAGCTGCAACTGTTGTTTCTCTGATTCGCCGCAGTGCGCGCGGGTGGTCGCGGATGATCTCCGATCCCACTTCCCATTATCCGCGTCCATCCGCGTAATCCGCGGGAAACTCTTCGCCCATGCCCCAAACCATTTTCCAACGCATCATCGCCCGCGAAATCCCCGCCAAGATCGAGCACGAGGACGACCTCTGCATCGTGCTCCACGACATTTCGCCGCAGGCGCCCGTCCACCTGCTCATCGTGCCGAAGCAACTCATCCGGCGTGTCGGCGAAGCCGCGCCCGCCGACGCGCCCGTCCTCGGCCACCTCCTCGCCGTCGCCTGCGTCGTGGCGAAAAAACTCCAACTCGCCGCCGGCTTCCGCCTTGTGATCAACAATGGCCCGCACGCCTGCGAATCCGTCCCGCACCTGCACATCCACCTCCTCGCCGGCCGCCAGATGACGTGGCCACCGGGCTGAGGTCGCGCCGGCCCCGTCGAGTCGTGGGCGACGCGCCCCGCCATGTGGCTTGAAGGCCTCGGCCGATCACACTCCAGCCTCCGCGTGATCCACGCCGCGCACCAAGTTCCCAATCCCGATCCGCGATCCCTGAGGCGGGCCCCCTCAGCCACGACTCGCGCTCCGCGTCCTCCGCGCCCTCCGCGTTTTCAAGGCCTTGGCTCCTTCCAAAATCTTCCTGCCCCAAATCTTCCTGCCTCACTGGCTCGGACGCTTTGGCAGGAAGATTAGGGGCAGGAAGATTTTCCCACGACCACCCGCGTCGCCTTTCCACCCGCTCCGCAATCTGCGGTTTCCTGAATCTGCGGGAAAAATCCGGATCAAAAATTCCCGCAGATTCAGGCAGCCGCCGATTGGCCGAGCCAGCCCCTAACCTCGAACCCCCAATCCCTGAGGCGGGACGCCTCAGCCACGACTCCGCCTCCGCCACGACTGCGGCTCCGGCGACTCGCCGCCACGCCGCGCGGAATTGAGGTTGGAAACACTCTCCGCCGCGCCACGTTCGCGCCACGTTCGCCACTGCCCACCGCGCCCATCCCGCCTCGCCGCCCGCATGGAATCCCTCGACCACCTCCTCGCCCAGGCGAAACGCCTCCGCTTCGCCGACCCCGCGCGCGAGGAGCGTTTTCTCCGCACTCATCTCACCGAAGGCCTCGTCCGCGTCCGCTGGGCCCTCGGCATCG
>JBEANZ010000322.1:0-4590 GCA_041165185.1 Verrucomicrobiota bacterium
TTCAAGGTCAACGGCTCCGTGCTCGATCGTTTCTGGGGCGGGGCGATCGGCGTCGCGGCGGGCGCGGAGTTTCGCTGGGAAAACTACAAGGACTGGCGCCCGCCGTTCCACAGTTTCAACCCCGCGAGCGCGCCCTTCAACGGCAACGCCGCCGATCCGACCAACCTGTTTTTCGGCCCGCTCGAAAACGATTTCATCGCGCTCAGCCCCAACCCCAATCTCTACGCCGCGCGCACCGTTGCCTCTGTGTTTGCCGAGGTGCTCGTGCCCATCGTGAGCAAGCGGAACGCGCAGCCGCTCATCCGCCGGCTCGAGCTCTCCGTCGCGGGACGCAGCGAGCATTTCTCCGACTTTGGCTCCACCACGAAACCGAAGTTCGGCCTCAACTGGCGCCCCGCCGACTGGGTGATGCTGCGTGGCACCGCGGCCGCGTCGTTCCGCGCGCCCAATCTTGTCCAGACCAACACCACGCCGCTCCAGCGTTCCGGCTCCACCTACAACGACACCTACCGCTCCGAAGTCACCGCCCTCAGCCGCGACTCCAACGCGGTGCCTGTCGTCTTCCGCCAGGGCAACGCCGCGCTCCAGCCCGAGACCGCGCGCTCGATCTCGACGGGCCTTGCGCTGGCCGCGCCGTTCTACCGCGACCTCACGTTCACCGTGGACTATTGGAAAATTAAGCAGCGCGAGGTCATCGCCTCCGTCAGCGGCACCACGCAGTTGCTCCTCGACGAGGAACTGCTCGACGGCGCCGTGCAGCGCGCGCTCGCCGCGGGAAAAACCGTTTCCCAAATCGATCTCGGCAGCGGCACCGCGAACTACCTCGGTAATCCGAAGGTCGTGCGCGCGCCCGTCACGCCCGCCGATCTTGCCGACTACGCGGCGTTCAACGCCGGCCGTCCCGCCGCCACGCAGCGCGCGCCCGTCGGGCAACTGAAGTCGCTCGTCACCGACTACGTGAACCTCACCGGCCGTGAGGTGCAGGGCCTCGACTTCGGCGTGGAGTTGCGCCTGCCGCAAACGCGCCTCGGTCGTGGCACGATTCGCGGCGACGCTTCCTATCTGCTCCAGCACGACACCATCTCCGGCCCAGGCCAGCCCAAGATCAACGACATCAACCGCGACGGTCGCACACGTTTCCGCGGCAACCTCGGCCTCACGTGGCGCACCGGCCGCTGGACCGGCGGCTGGAGCACGACCTACTACGGCCCCTACGTGGACACCGGCACGGCGACGACGCGCGAAATCTACGACGTCCTCGGCAAGCCGGACTACATCTCGACCTACGTCGATTCCGGTGGCGTGCGCCGCTACCGTTATCTCGTGACGGCTCACGCTTCGCACAACGCCTACCTGAGCTACGCCTTCCCGCGGAAGCGCGGCAGCAATCTCAGCGGCGTGTCGCTGCGCCTCGGCGTGAACAACGTCGCCGACATCGAGCCACCGCTCGCCGACTCCGACACCGGCTACCAACGCGGCGCCGGCACGAATCCGCGCGGGCGGACCTTCTTCGCGCAACTCTCGAGGAACTTCTGATCGAGTCGTGGCTGAGGCGTCCGGCTCAGTTTGCCGGTCCGCGAGCGGGCCGGCTTCCCGTCGGTGATGAAGGTGTCCTCGCGACTGCCGACCCGTGCTCCCGGCCGCGCTCCCAAACGCCAGCGCGGCCCCTGAGGCGGCTGCGTCAATGCCATCGCGAAACGCCTCAGCCAGTAGGGCAGGGTCTCCGACCCGCCCGGATTGGGATCGGTGGCGCGCTCACGTTCGCAAAAACATTTCCGTCCCGTCGCCGATCTCCCGCGGCCGAAATGCCTACCCACGGATCGCACGGATGAACACGGATCAAGCTCCCGCAGCGTGGATCGATCCGTGTGCTCGTGTGATCCGTGGTGAAAATGTTTGAGTGGATTGAGGGCGGGTCAGGGACCTCGCCCTGCCGGCCCGTGCCACCCACGCCTTGCTCCCCCGGACTTCACCGCGGCCGGCACCCGCCGGCCTCGCCGCCGCGTCTGGGCTTTCAACTTGGCCCGTTCGACTTTCCACTGCGGGCGCATGTCCCCGCGTGAATTGCCCATCTACGAACTCGAACGCGCTGTCGTCGCCGCCGTGCGCGGGGCCGGCCGGCTGATCGTGCAGGCGCCGACGGGATCCGGCAAATCCACGCAGATTCCGCAGATGCTCTGGCGGCACGGGCTGCTCGGCGAGCGGGGCGAGGTCGTCGTGCTCCAGCCGCGCCGGCTCGCCGCGCGGATGCTGGCGAAACGCGTCGCCGAGGAGGCCGGCACCGCGCTCGGCGAGGGCGTGGGCTACCAGATTCGCCTCGAGTCGCGGGTGAGCGAGCGCACGCGCATCCGCTTCGTGACGGAGGGGATTCTGCTCCGGCAAATGTCGTTCGACGCGACCCTGCGCGGTGTCAGCGCGATCGTGTTTGATGAGTTTCACGAGCGGCACCTCTACGGCGACATCTCGCTTGCGCGCGCGTTGCAGATCCAGAAAACCACTCGCCCCGATCTGAAACTGGTCGTGATGTCGGCGACGCTCGACGCGGGCTTGCTGAAAAACTACCTCGCGCCGTGCGAGGTGCTGGTGTCGCAGGGGCGGAGTTTCCCCGTGCGGATCGAGTATCTGGCGAAGCGCGTGGACTTCGAGGCGGAGCCCGCGTGGGAGGTCGCCGCGCGCGAATGCGAGCGGGTGGCGGCGGCGACCGGCGGGGATTTCCTGATGTTCATGCCCGGCGTCTACGAAATCAACCGCACCGTCCAGGCGATCCAGGCGGCGCGCGGGCTGCGGGACTTCGTGACGTTTCCGCTCCACGGCGAACTCCCGCCGGAACAACAGGACCGCGCCGTCGCCCGCTACGACGCGCGCAAGATCATCGTCTCGACCAACGTGGCGGAGACCTCGCTCACCATCGACGGCGTGACGGCCGTGATCGACTGCGGGCTGGCACGCATCGCGCGCTTCGATCCGCACCGCGGGATCAACACGCTGCTGGTCGAGAAAATCTCCGCTGCCAGCGCCGACCAGCGCGCCGGCCGCGCGGGCCGCACCGCGCCGGGCGTGTGCGTGCGATTGTGGACCGAGCGCGAACACGAGCAGCGCGCGCCGCAGGAGCTGCCCGAGGTCAAGCGGCTCGATCTCGCGGAGGTCGTGCTGACGCTGAAGGCGAGCGGCATCGACGACGTGCAGAATTTCCCGTGGCTCGAGAAGCCGGATGCGGTGGGGCTCGCGCGCGCGGAGCAGTTGTTGGCGGACCTCGGGGCGATTGGAGCCGCGGCGCCCTCGCCGCGCGGGGAGGAACGTGGCGAGGGCGCCGCGGCTCCAGCGGACGGGGCGCGCGCGGCCGGCCGCTCGATCACGGAAGTCGGACGGAGGATGCTGCGGTTCCCCGTGCACCCGCGTTACGCGCGGATGTTTCTCGCGGCGGCGGAACGCGGGTGCGTGCGGACGGTGGCGTTGATGGCGGCGCTCACGCAGGGGCGGAATTTCCTGCTGCGCGGCGTGCCGAAGGAGGTGGAGCGCGCGCGCGAGGACACGCTCGGCGAGGAGCACGAGAGCGACTTTTTCCTGCTGATGCGCGCGTGGCGGTTTGCGGAAAAAGCGAACTTCTCCCTCGATGCGTGTCGCCGGCTCGGCGTGCACGCGCAGGGCGCGCGGCAGGTCGGGCCGCTGTTCGAGCAGTTCCTCGAAATCGCCGCGAAGGAGGGGCTCGACGTGGGCGAGCGGCGCACCGACGGGACTGAGGTGCGCAAGTGCGTGCTCGCCGGTTTTTCCGACCAGCTCGCGCGGCGGCTCGACGGCGGGACGTTGCGGTGCGAGGTCGTGCACGCGCGGCGCGGCGTGCTCGCGCGCGAGAGCGCGATTCAACAGGCGAAGCTGCTGGTCGCCGGGGAAATCAGCGAAATCGGCCGCGGCGACGGCGAGGTCAACACGTTGCTCTCGCTGGCAACGGCGGTGGAGGAGGCGTGGTTGCGGGAGATTTTTCCGGACGACTACCGCGAGACGCGCGGGGTGGTTTACGACGAGCAGCAGAAGCGAGTCGTCACGCGCCGCGAGCGCCGGTTCCGCGACCTGGTGCTCGAGGCGAAGTCGTCGAGCGACGAGGCGCCGTTGGACGCGGCGGCGGCGTTGCTCACGAAGGAAGTGCTCGCAGGCCGGCTGAAACTCGAGGCGTGGGACGAGACCGTGGAGCAATGGATCACGCGCGTGAACCGCATGGCGGAATGGTTTCCCGAGTTGGAAGTAAACCCGATCACGGACGCGGACCGGGCGACGCTCGTCGAGCAGGTGTGCTACGGCGAACTCGGCTACCGCGACATCAAGGACAAGCCCGTGATGCCCGTCCTGCGCGACTGGCTGACGGCGGAGCAACTCGCGGTGTTCGACGACTATTTGCCGGAGCGGCTCGTGATGGGCAACGGCCGCAAGTCGCGCCTGACCTATCACAAGGAAGGTCCGCCGGTGCTCAGCGCGCGCATCCAGGAACTGTTCGGCATCGAGGGGAAATTCACGATCGGCCACGGGCGGGTGGCGGTGAAGTTCGAGGTGCTCGCACCGAACCAGCGCCCGATCCAAGTGACGGACGATCTGACG
>JBEANZ010000323.1:0-5520 GCA_041165185.1 Verrucomicrobiota bacterium
GCCGGCCGCGTGCAGTTCGCGGGCAAACGCCAGCAGCCTGGGCCCGCGGTCGGCGCGCCGATCCAGGAAGAGCCGCGCGGCCTGGATGAGCGCGGCGGACTCCCCGCGCGCCTGCGCGAGCCGGATCTGCGCGAAATAGAAATCGGCCTCGCGGCGCACGAGCCACGCGGGTTTGGGCGCAAGCGCCTTCGCGCCGCGGATCAAGCGGTCCGCTTCGGTCACGTGGCCGCGCTGCAGCGCCTCGTCGAGGCGCGTGAAAAATTCGTCGCCCTGCGGTGCGGCGGCCACGGGCACCGCCGCTACGACCGGTGCGGCGGCCGCCTGGTCCGCGGCGACGCTCCGCTTTTCCTCGATTGCGGCGAGCAGCTTGGCGGGCCACGGGCTGGCGGGAAACGTCTGCTGCGCGAGGAGCGCGATGTCGCGCGCGGTCGCGACCTCGCCGGCGCGGCGCAGGATCTCCGCGTCGTGCTTCAGATCGACGAGCCGCCAGTGGCGTCGGCGCAGGACTTCGAGCAACTGCGCCTGCGCGCCGTCGACGGGACTCTTGATCGCCGCGAGCACGCGCTGGGTGCGTTCGCGCCACGGGTTGGCGGGGCCGCTGCGGGTGGCGGCCGCGAAGGCCCGCTGCGCCGTTTCCCAGTCGCCGGCCGCCAGCGCCGCCTCAACGTGTAACGCGTCGAGGGCGGGGCGCGGCCAACCGCGTTCAGCCGCCGCCGCCACACAGCGCCCCACCAGATCGGGTTCGCCGATTTCGGCGAGTGGCGCGGCGACGAGCGTGAGGTTCTCCTGCTTGCCGCCGAAACGAAACACGTAGTCGTCAAACGCCCGGCGTGCCGCCTCGCGCCGGCCCGCCATCGCGAGCTGCACCACGCGGTAGACGAGCGGGCCGGGCTGCGCGGGTTCGAGCGCGCGGAAATTCGCCAGCTCCTTCTCCATGTCGTCGAGCCGGCCCGCCTCGCGATACGCCCGCACAAGCAGCCGCGAAATCAGCGGCGCGCTCCCCTCCCCGCGCGTGCGCGACCCCTCAAGCCACGCCACCGCGTCGGCCGCGCGCCCGAGCCCGATGAGCGCGAGCCCCCGGCGCTCCGTGGATTTGTCGCCCGGCGATTCTCCCTCGGCCAACGCCAACGCCTCCGCAAATCGCGCGGCGCCCAGAAGCGCGCCGAACAACTGGTCCGCGAGCCACGCGCGGTCGAACACCGCGCGGTCGCCGGCCACCTTCGGCAGGTAGTGCCGGCTCCACCGGATAATCGGTTCGAAGTCGTCTCCGGCGGCGGCAAACATGAACACGCTCGTCACGTAGCGTCGGTCAAACGCCGCCGGGTTCAGCCCTTCTTCGAGCAACCGCCACGCGTTTCCGCGCTGCCGCGTCCCGACGTTGAATTCCACCAACTTCATCCGCGCCATCAGTTCCTGCGGCCGACGCGCCAGTCCAAGCCGCAGCAGCGGCTCCGCGTCTTGCCACTTCCCGGCGCGCGCCAAATCGAGCCCCTGCGCGATGAACGCCTGCGCGCGCCGGTCCGCGATGACGCCCCGACGCAGCGGGTAAAACGCCGCGTCCACGTAGGTGAGCCGGTTGTAGGGGTTCTTCTCCCAAAACCAAAACAGCGCCGTCGCGCCGCCCAAATACGCGGCCAACCCGAGCGCCCCAAGCCAGCGCAACACCCCGCGCACGCTGATCGCGCGGCCCAGCCCGCGCGAACCGGAGCCGTCCCGGTAGCTGCACCACACCCCCAGCCGCCACTCGCCCGCAATCGCTTCGCGCGATTTCCAGACGAAGCGGAGCCGGCTGCGTCTCATGGCGTCGCCGGGGCCACCTGCGCGCCACGCACGGATTCCGCGATCGTGATCTGGGCGGCTTCGGCTTCGCCACGTTCGGCGTTGAATTTCATCGAGACCGTCTTCGACACGCCGCGCTCCTCCATCGTCACGCCGTAGATCGCGTTGGCGGCCGCGACGGTGCGCTTGTTGTGCGTGATGATGATGAACTGCGACTCGCCCACGAATTTCTTCAACAGCTCCGTGAAGCGCCCGATATTCGACTCGTCGAGAGGCGCGTCGAGTTCGTCGAGCAAACAGAACGGCGACGGCTTCACCATGTAGAGCGCGAAGAGCAGCGCGACGGCCGTGAGCGTCTTCTGCCCGCCCGAGAGCAGCGTGATGCCCTTCAGCTTCGTGCCCGGCGGCTGCGCCACGATCTCGATGCCGCTCTCGAGGATATCGTCGGTCTGCATCAGCTCGAGGTGCGCGCGACCGCCGCCGAAGAGCGTGAGGAAGGTGAACTCAAAGTTCTTTTTGATCTGCTCGAAGGTCACCTCGAACTGCTTCTGCGAGGTCTGATTGATCTCGTCGATGGCCTTGATCAGCTCGGCCTTCGCGGTCGTGAGATCGTTGACCTGACCCGAGAGAAAATCGTGGCGCTGCTTCAGTTCCGCGTATTCCTCGATGGCGACGAGGTTGACGGCGCCCATCGCGTTGAGCCGCTGGCGGAGCCCGTCGCACTCCGCCTTCACCGCCGCCCAATCCGTCTGATCGAGCGCCGCGAGATCGTCGGCGGTGGGCTCGCCTTTCGGCTCCTTCTTCTTGCGGCGGCGTTTCGGCGCGTCGGGATTTTCGGCGGGCGCTTCCGCGGCCGGGGTCTCGCCTTCGTCCTCCTCGTCGTCGAGGTCGAGGGGCTTGATGCCCTCGGGCTCGCTGTCGGCGGCCCAGAGCAGGCGGCGCCAGTCGAGCGACGCCACGTCGGTCTGAAATTCCCGCGTCACTTCCTCGACGAGAAACGCCGCGCGCTGGCGCGTCTCCGCCAGCTTCACCTCGTGCGCGCTCAAGACATCGTGCGCCGACTCGGCCTCGTCGCGGACCTGCGTCTGCGACGACTCCAGTCCGGTGATTTCGCGCTCCACCGCCACGAGTTCGACACGCACTTTCTCCACCTGCTCCTGCGCGATGCCAAACGTCTCCGCCAACTCCGCCGCGCGCGCGCGTTGCGCGTTGGCCTCCTGCTCGAGCTGCGCCGTCTGCTCCGTCCACGTCTCAATCTCGACCTGACGCTGCACGAGCAGTTCGCCGAGCTGGTGGCGGCGTTTCTCCATCTCACCGAGGCCGCGATCGAGCACCTCGACCTTTTGGCGGCGCTCGGCGAGTTCGAGCCGCGCCTGCGCGAGCGAGTCGCGCTTCACGTCGCGATCCACGCGGATCTCGGCGATGCGGGTTTCGATGCGGAGGATTTTCTCGCGCTGCGCCGTCGCGGCGGCCTCGGCCTCGCGGAGGCCCGCCTGCGCCTTGTCCCAACGCGCGTGCGCCTCGTTGCGCGCGTGCTCGAGGGCGGCGAGTTCGCCTTCCATGCGCTTGAGGCGGTTCGCGGCGTCCTCGGCGTTGCGGCGGAAATTCCGCTCCTCCGCCTGCACGGCGGCGAGCGTCTGCGTCGCGATCATCACCGCCGCGCGGCGCTCCTCGAGCGTCTGCTCCGCCTCGGCGAGCCGCGCCGTCAGCGCGTCGATCACGGCGCGCTGGTCGTCGTGCGCCTTCTGTTCCTCGGCGAGCGCCTTCGCGGTTTCGCGCAGGTCGATTTCGCGCTGGACGATGCTGTGCGCGGATTTTTTCGCGCTGTGGTAGCCGCCGTAAACCAGCCCGCGGCGGTCAACGAGTTCGCCCTTCCGCGTCGCGACCGCGAGGAACGCGAAATCGGGATTCGTTTTCCAAAACTCCAGGAACGCCGCGAGATCGTCCGCGACGAAGCACTCGCCGAGCACGCCGAGCGCCGGGTGATCGGGCGCGACTTCGCCGAGCGCCGCGAGCGCTGGCACCACGCCCGCGGGCAGCGCCGCCGCCTCGCTCGCGCGCCGGCCGCATTCCGTGATGCGCAGCACCGCCGAGCCAATCTGCTCGGTCTCGAGCTGCGCGAGGATGCGCTGGGCCGTGCCGAGATCGGACACGCTGATGGCCTCGGCCGCGTTGCCGAGGAGGGCCTCGACGGCCTTGCCGAACTCGGGGCGCATCGCGAGGCCGCTCGTGATCGGCGCGGCCTTGGCGCCGGCGAGCGCGGCGTCGAGCCGGCCCTGGAGCACGGCCTTGGCGCCCTCGCCGAAGCCTTCCCATTTTTCCTGCAACTGCTGGAGCAGCCGCAGCCGCGCCGTGCGCTGCGCAAGCGCGCGATCGATTTCGGAGAGCTTGCGCTGGGCCTCGCGGAATTCGCGCGTGACCGTGGTGATGACTTCCTGCGCGGCGGCGGCCTCGGCGTTGGCGCGGGACTTTTCGGCGAGCGCCTCCTCGGCGCGCGTCTCCGCCTCGGCGGCGACCTGCTCGGCGGCGGTGCATTCCTGCCGCGCCTGCTCGAGGTCCTGCGCGACGGCGTCGTGCCGATGCGCGGTGGTCTTTTGATCGACTTCGTAGCCGGAGCAGTCGGTGCGCAGGCGCGCGACGGTGCTCTCGAGTTGGAGGAGCTGGAATTTCGCCTGCTGGAGTTCCTGCTCGAGCTTGCTCAACTCGCCCTCGGCGATCGCGAGCTCGCGGTTGCGTTGCTGGAAAACGGCGTCGCTGCTGCCGAGCAGGCCGAGCTGGAGCTGCTTGTCGTGCGCGCCGGAGTCGGCCTGCGCGCTGACCTCGCGGAGCTGCATCTCGAGTTCGCCGAGGTTGTCGCGCGACGAGCCGAGCCGATCCTCGAGGCCGCTGCGGCGGATGGTGGCGAGGTTGGCGGCGTTTTCGGCGGCCTCGCGTTGCGAACGCAAATCGTAAACGCCGCGCTGGGCGTCCTGCACGCGCTGGTTGAGGTGCGCGCGGTGCGTTTTCTTTTCGTCGAGCGAGGACTGCTGCTCCTCGAGGCTGGCGCGGCGGGCGTCGGCGTCGGCGCGGAACGTCTTCACCTTGGCCTCGAGGTCGTCGAGCCCGGCGGTGAGCTGCGCGTGCTGGCTGCCGCTCCACGCGAGCGCGAGGTGGCGGAGGCGGTGGCTGAGTTTCTTGAACCGCAGCGCCTTCGAGGCCTGGCGGCGGAGGCTGCCGATCTGCCGCCCGACCTCGCCGATCACGTCGGCCACGCGGGCGAGATTTTGGTCGGTGAGGGCGAGCTTCCCCATCGCCTCGCGGCGCTGGGACTTGTAGCGCGTGATGCCCGCCGCCTCCTCGAACACGGCGCGCCGCTCCTCGGGTTTCGACGACAGGATCTGATCGATTTGGCCCTGGGCCATGATCGAGTAGCTCGTGCGGCCGACGCCGGTGTCCATGAAAAGTTTCTGGATGTCCTTCAGGCGGCACGGCTGGCCGTTGAAGTGATACTCGCTCTGCCCGTCGCGATAAACGCGCCGCATGATCTCGATCTCGTGGAATTCGCTGCCGAGCTGTTTTTCGCAGTCGGTGAGGAGCAGCGCGACCTCGCACATCTGGGCGGGCTTGCGGGTGTCGGCGCCCTCGAAGATCACGTCCTGCATCTTGCCGCCGCGCAGGGCCTTGGCGGATTGTTCGCCCAGCACCCAGCGGATGGAGTCGGCGACGTTGGATTTCCCGCAGCCATTGGGGCCGACGATGGCG
>JBEANZ010000324.1:0-4559 GCA_041165185.1 Verrucomicrobiota bacterium
CTTGCCGAGGTCGACGAAGAGGTCGTTGCGTTCGCGACGGCGGACGGTGCCGGTGACGATGTTACCGACCTGATCCTTGAAGTCGTCGTAGATGCGATCCTTCTCAAACTGGCGGAGCCGCTGCATCACGGCCTGTCGGGCGGTCTGCGCGGCAATACGACCCAGCGTCGACGGATCGATTTCCTTCTCCACCATATCCCCCAGCATCGCACCCGGCTTCACTGCCTGGGCCTTCTCGATATGGAGTTCGGTCTTCGGATTGCTGATGGAATCGACTACCTTCATGACGGCCCATGCATGCAGCTGGCCATTCTTGGGGTTGATATCGATCCGGAGTTCCTGACCAGAGTTCACGCCCTTCTGCGCGGCAGTCTTCAGCGCATTGGCAATCGTCGCGATCATGTCGGCGCGCGGAATGCCCTTCTCCTTCTCCATGTATTCCAGGACGGATAGAATTTCGCTGCTCATAGGTCGTTAGATAGGGAAAAAAAAAGCGGGCCGCATGGCCCACTTTTTTGAAAGTGGTTGTTAAGAGTGGCGGAAGCTATCGGGCGCCCGGAATTCTTGTCAAGCCCCGCGCCCCCCGCGCCCGGGCCGCTCGCGAGCGCGCGGCCCACTCCCGCGGCAAATCCCCCCGCGTTCCGCATCCGTCACGTTTTTCCTTTCGCCCCGTCGGATTGGCCGGTTCTCTTCCCGTCCATGCTTTCGCGGATTCTGACGGCGTTGGGCGCGCTCGCCCTCGTCAACCTCCTCCCCGCCGCGCCCGTTGACTACGTGCGCGACGTGAAACCCATCCTCGCGCAACACTGCTACCGCTGCCACGGCGCCTCGCAGCAGAAGTCCGGGCTCCGCGCCGACACCGCCGCGTTTCTCCGCACGGGCGGCGACAGCGGCCCCGCGTTCGTCGCCGGCAAGGGCGCCGAGAGCCTCCTCGTCCAAACCATCCTTGGCACGCACGACGACATCGCGCGCATGCCCTACAAGAAACCCCCGCTCACGGTCGCGCAGACCGCGGCGATTCGCGCGTGGATCGACGAAGGCGCGGTCGCGCCCGCCGTCGAGGAGCCCGAGAAAAACATCCACTGGGCCTTCGTCCCGCCCGCGCGCCCGGACCTCCCGAAAATCGAAAATCAGAAATCGAAAATCGAAAATCCCCTGGACGCCTTCATCCTCGCCTCGCTCGCGAAAGAAAAAATCGCCCCCTCGCCCGAGGCCGATCGCGTCACGCTGCTCCGTCGCGTGAGCCTCGATCTCGTCGGCCTGCCGCCGACGCCCGCGGAGGTGGACGCGTTTCTGGCGGACCGTTCGCCCGAGGCCTATGCGCGCGTCGTCGACCGCCTGCTCGCCTCGCCGCACCACGGCGAACGCTGGGCGCGGCCGTGGCTCGATGTCGCGCGCTATGCCGATTCCAACGGCTACTCGATCGACGCCCCGCGCCAGGTTTGGAAATACCGCGACTGGGTCGTCGCCGCGCTCAACCGCGATCTCCCCTACGATCAGTTCGTCATCGAACAGCTCGGCGGCGATCTCCTGCCCGCCGCCACCATCGATCAAAAGGTCGCCACCGGTTTCAACCGCAACACCCAGATCAACCCGGAGGGCGGCATCGACCCCGAGCAGTTCCGCATCGAGGCCGTGATGGATCGCGTGAGCACGTTTGGCACCGCGTTTCTCGGGCTCACGGTCGGCTGCGCGCAGTGCCACGACCACAAGTTCGACCCGATCAAGCAGCGCGAATACTACCAGCTCTTCGCCGTCTTCAACAACACGGTCGACGACGGCCACGGCAAGAATGTGCCCGGCGGCCTGCTGACGTTTGCCGACGAAAAGCCCGCCCTCGCCACCGTGTCGCGCGAGGTCGAGTCGCAGCGGAACGAGCTGGAAAAATTTCTCGACGCCCGCAGCGCCCCCGCGATGGCGTGGTTCGGCGCCCTCGACGGGATGGGCCGGACCAAGCTCGGCGGCACCGCGCGTGAGGCCCTCGGCGTGCCGTGGGCCGATCTCACGCTCGCGCAGAAACGCGCCGTTTACGCCGCCTTCCCCGACGCCGATCCGGAGTTCAAGACGCGCAACCAAAAACTCGTCGCCCTCGAACGCCGCGCGCCCCCGTCCGTCTCGACCCTCGTGATGTCCGAGCTGAAACAGCCGCGCGCGAGCGTCGTGTTTATCAAGGGCGACTTCACGCGCCCCGGCGATCCCGTGTCGCCCGGCACGCCCGCCATCCTCCCGCCGCTCGCCGTTGAAAAACCCAACCGCCTCGATCTCGCGCGCTGGCTCTTCGCGCCCGAGCACCCGCTCACCGCACGCGTGATGGTCAACCGCGTGTGGCAGCAGTATTTCGGCCGCGGCCTCGTCGAGACGGAAAACGATTTCGGCACGCAGGGCACCGCGCCCTCGCACCCCGAGTTGCTCGACTTCCTCGCCACCGAATTCGCCGCCCAGCGCTGGAGCATGAAGGCGTTGCACCGCCTCATCGTCACCTCCGCGACCTACCGCCAGTCGTCGCGCGCGCGCCCCGATCTCCACGTGGTTGATCCGGTGAACAAGTTTCTCGCGCACCAGTCGCGCCTCCGCCTCGACGCCGAGATCGTGCGCGATGTCGCGCTCGCCGCGAGCGGCCTGCTCGCCCCGCAACTCGGCGGCCCGCCCGTCTTTCCGCCGCAGCCCGAGGGCGTGATGAACCTCGGCCAGAGCCGCCGCCCGTGGACCGCGAGCACCGGCGCCGACCGCCACCGCCGCGGCCTCTACACGCACTACTGGCGCGCGACGCCGCACCCGGCCGTCGCGGTCTTCGACGCCGCCGACGGCTTCAGCGCCTGCACGCGCCGGCTGCGCTCCAACACCCCGCTCCAAGCCCTCACGCTGCTCAACGACCAGCAGTTCTACGAATTCGCCGGCGCGCTCGCGCAACGCATCCTCCGCGACGGCGGCGCGACCGACACCGCGCGCCTCGACCACGCGTTTCGGCTGTGCGTGTCGCGCCCGCCGAACCCCACCGAGCGCACGCGCCTCCTCGCGCTCCTCGCCACCCTCCGCCAACCCACCGCCGACCACCCCGCCGCCACCGAAACGGAAGCGTGGACCACCGTCGCCCGCGTGCTCCTCAACCTCGACGAAACGATCACGCGCGAATGAAAACCCAAACGGAGGGGCGGCTTTCCAGCCGCCCGCCGACGCACCACCCGGCGGCTGGAAAGCCGCCGCTCCGTTGAGCCCCACCTCTCCTTTCGCGCCGCCCTCGCTACTACCCCGCTCTCTCTCCCGCCCCCGCCTCATGCCCGCCCTCCCGCCCTCCGCCTCCGCGCCGCGCCTCTCGCCGGACTTCGTCTCGCGTCGCCATTTTCTCAGCCGCTGCACGATGGGCCTCGGCGGCATCGCCCTCGCCTCCCTCCTCGGACGCCACGAACTTTACGGGGCCGACGGCCAACTGGTTTCCGCGGGCGCGGGCGCCGGCGCGTTGCCGAATCCGCTCGCGCCGCGTGCGCCGATGTTCGCGCCGCGCGCGAAGAACGTCATCTTCCTCTTCATGGCCGGCGGGCCGAGCCAGCTCGAGCTGTTCGACTACAAACCGCGCCTCATCGAACTCAACGGCCAGCCCGTCCCCGCCTCGCTCATCGAGGGGAAACGCTTCGCGTTTATGGACACCAGCCACGGCACGAAACTCCTCGGCACGCGTCGCGAATTCAAGCGCCACGGCCGGAGCGGCGCGTGGGTTTCCGATTTGTTTCCCCACACCGCCGGCATCGTCGACGACCTCGCGTTCGTGAAGTCCTGCGCGGCGGAACTCTTCAACCACGCGCCGGCGAAACTCTTCATGAACACCGGCTCCGGCCAGTTCGGCCGGCCGAGCATGGGCGCGTGGGTGACTTACGGGCTCGGCAGCGAGTCGCAGGATTTGCCGGGCTTCGTGGTGCTCCAGTCCGGCCCGCGCGGCCCGCGCGGCGGCGGCGTGAACTGGGGCAGCGGGTTTTTGCCGACGACGTTTCAAGGCGTGCCGTTGCGCGGCTCCGGCGATCCGATCCTCAACCTCACCAACCCCGCGGGCGTCACCGCCGTGCGGCAGCGCCAGGCGCTCGACGCCCTCCGCGACCTCAACGTCGCGCGCGCCGTCGAGACCGGCGACCCCGAGATCGCCACGCGCATCGCCTCCTACGAGATGGCGAGCCGCATGCAGACCAGCGCCCCCGAGCTCATCGACCTGAGCAAGGAAACCGCCGCCACGCTCAAACTCTACGGCATCGAAAAGGATACGCCCTCCTTCGCGCGCAACTGCCTCCTCGCGCGCCGGCTCGTCGAGCGCGGCACGCGTTTCGTGCAGCTCTACCACACCAACTGGGACAGCCACGGGGGCCCCGGCGAAAATCTCCAGAAGGATTTCGAGACGCGCTGCCACGAGGTGGATCAGGGCCAGGCCGCGCTCGTGCAGGACCTCAAGCAACGCGGCCTGCTCAAGGACACGCTCGTGATCTGGGGCGGCGAATTCGGCCGCACGCCGATGGGCGAAAACCGCGACACCACGGGCCGCAACCACCACATCGACGCATTTACGATGTGGTTCG